>CAZUHM010000010.1:0-28611 GCA_964620575.1 uncultured Methanobacteriaceae archaeon
AATATGTGATTTTAAATGATATTATGTAAGTTTTTTATTATGGAGTTTAAAAAAACTTTACCTATACCCCTATGGGTATAGTATATACTATACCCCCTATAGTATATAAAGTTTCTTCCAAAAATTATAAAGATTAATTTAAAATAAATCAAAAAATAGGAAAAAAATTTTAGTAGATATTATTTTTATAATTTATATTTTATATCAAAACGAAATCCTTATTTTTTTGTTCTCAGGAATTTTAATAGACATTATTTTATAAGTAATTTATGAAAAGCATATTCATAGTAATAATGGAAAGTAAAAACTATTTTTTCATTGATAAAAATTAGATCATTTACAATATTTTAATTTTGCATTTTTCAATTCATTAAATTTTTAAAAATTATTCTGTTAATAAATTTTTTTAAGGTTTACTTTTCAATGAGAAAAATTTTCATTTTTTCTATATAGATAAATATTGGTAGTATTTAAAGACAAATATTATAGAATTTATTACACATATTAATTTTATGTAATCTTCCTAAAATAGTATTTTGATACTATATCATGTATATGTAATATGTGATTTTTACTATTTTAGAGGGATTTTTTTTTATTGATTTTCAAAAAATTCTTCAGATAAAAAATTTCGAATTTATTTCGTTAAACCGTGGTATAGCGAAGTAAAAATTTTCCATGATATGAAAATACAAAAAATCATCAAAACAATAAAATACTCAAAAATAATGATCAAGAAAATATAAAAATTTTTGTATTTAAAAAAATCAAATCTCTAGTTTATTATCTATCATAATTACTACATATTCATCCATAAATAATAATCTCCTTCTTTTTTTAAATAACTTTTATATATAGTAAACTATAAATCATTAAATAATAATTGATATGGAGTAAAGAAAGTATGAATATTAACAAAGAATTTATTATTGTTGCAATAGGTTATATTTTAGCAATATTTTTCAGTATATTCGGGTTAATATATGGTACAGTATTATATTTCCTTAAAAAGAATAATGAAATATTGTTTGAACATTCTAAAAATATAATGGGAATTGCAGCAATATTTATAGTCCTCAGACTATTTATTTCGCTCGGTAGTATGATTTTTTAACTTAACCCAATTTTTCTATTTTTTTACTGATCTCCTATTAAATAATTTAATTTTCGAATAATTTAAAAAAACACTTATTTTATATAAAATCAATATATTATAGTATTTGGTGGTATTTGTTTGAAAAATAAAATTATATTAAGTTTACTCCTGATCGGCTTGTTTCTAATATTTTTATTCTATTTTACGTTCCAGGATAATAATTCAACTGAAGATATTTATCATAACTGGACATATGATAAAAATGAGTATCCTAAAAGTGAATATAGATTGGATGAATTGCCTGTTAGCCATAAATCGGCTTATGAAGTAAGACAATTCTTTGAAGATTCCGATTTAAATAATGATGGAATATTAAGAGACAATGAAATAAACATTTTTGATTATAAAATTAAACATAGCCAATATACCTTTAATGGTCCTTATGGTTATAATTAGTTAAATCTTCTTCTAAAGAACCTTTTATATTATTTTTCTTTACGGCAGAACAAGATAATACAAAATATTTTAATTATTATAAATATTATTTTAATAATTCGAATAATATAAATAGTTTTACTTTTATAATTAGTATTAAGTTTAAAAAATTATTCGTAGACAATTACGAATAAGAAAACATATTAATTCAAAAAGATTATGGAGAAATGATATTTATGTCAAAAAAGGATATTCATCTTAAAAATACAAATGAAGACGGAATGACAGCTGAAATTACATTAGATGATCTAGATAAAACTAAAGTAAATTTTGGATACTCTGAAGACAGAATTAAATATGTTGGAAAAGTCAATATTAAAGATTTAGAAGAAGAAGAAAAAGAAGAATAGTATTTATTTTTAATAATGAAGGACAATTTTAATCTTTCATTAAATTCCTACTTTTTTTAGTATATTATTTTTATTCCTGGTTTTTCTTTTTTCCACGTTGTGCCATGTAATCTCGGCCTCTTTTTATACCGTATCCTGCTACTGCTCCACCTATAATTACATTGGATGTTGCCATTAATGGTTGGGTTTTAAATGCGTTGATTGCTGTTTTGAATAGTTTGGAAAATACACCATATTCATCTTCCATATCCTTAGCAAATTTAACTGTATCTCCAATTTTATTATCTTTTTTAGCAGGTTTATTGTCTGTTTTTATTGAAAAGTACACTTTGTCAAATTTTCTGCGTTGTTCATCATCTGTTAAGATGATATAAGCTTCTTTGATAATTTCATATTTTTTCTGTGTGCGTTTACTGTATTTTTTTCTGGAATCAAAGTTTCTCATAGCCCTATTATATGCTCTTTTGATTGTTTTTTTATCAGCATCTGGTTTTACCTTTAGAAATGCATAGTAATCAATTATATAGTCTACCATATGTATCATCTTGATGAAAAATTATTTTTATAATAGTTTATTTATAGTTTATATATAGTATATGTTTCTATGAACTATTATATTAAATAGTATTTTCAGTTAAACATTTTGTTAATAATTAAAAGAATAAATATATTGGAAAGTATATATTAATAAAAGATTAAATAATAAATTGATACATGGATGGGGGATAAAAAGCATGAAAAAGAAAATTTATATATTAATATTAATTATCAGCTTCATTACATTATCCGCTGCATATGCAAATATGAATATTTCAACAGACAATATTAAAAACGCATCACTAAATGCATCCTCAGAAGGACCAATAAAACTAACAGATTTAACAAAAGAAATTAAAACACACCCCTATTATGAAAATTACAATACAGAAACCCTTAAATGGATGGAATCATTAGGATATCAGTATGTTTTCAAATCAAGTAATTACTTTGTAATAATGGATTATGAAGACTCACAGAAAATTCCGTCTGTTTATGCAACAGATGTTTCCATAACCAATTTCTTTGATTGTAAAGTATTGGATAACCGTACATTAGTAAAAGGAAACAAATCAATGGATGTTTTACTTGTTGAAGATATTAATTTTAGAGGTAATGATACTTTTTACTTCCAAGTGTAGAATTAGAAAAAATTGGTGATAATTATGGCAGAAAAAAACATTTACATTTCAATTATTTTATCCTTTTTCGTAACAGGATTAGGAAATATATATAACGGATTAATTAAAAGAGGAGCAGTAGAATTTGTAATTGCCTTGGTATTAGGTTTAATTGCAATGTATGTCTTCTGGTTTATTGCATTGATAAGTATATTCTTTGCAATTTATGTGATGATTGATTCATATCATTGTGCAACAGCAATAAACAATAATCAGCCAATTCCTAAATTCTTAGCTGCTATTGAACTGGAATAAGCCAATAACTTTTGAAGATTGTTTCTTTCTTCAAATACTATTTTTCATAATAATTAATTAAGTAATTTTTCATAAATTTTCAAATTAAGTTATATATCTTATTTTTAGCTTTTAAGTACTCTTATCTAATGTTTTATTAAATAAAAATTTTTCAAATATTATTTTTATCAATAAAAAGTCTTAATTAAGCTTTATAATCTTTAGTTAAGCCTAAAATTGAAGACATTTATATAAGGTGAAAACATAAATAATTATATAAAATAAATAGGTGATTATAAATGGCAAACCCATATACAATTAAAGATAACTGTGCAGGATGTGGATTATGTTCTCAAGCATGTCCAGTAGATGCAATTACAGAAGGAACACCTTACGTAATCGACGCTGAAAAATGTGTAGGATGCGGATTATGTGCACAAGCATGTCCTGTAGATGCTATTGAACAAACAGCATAAGTACATTACATGTTATATTATACTAACCCCAATTTAACCTTTTAGTTTACACACTCTTTTGCTATTTTATTTTAATTATTGTTTTTATTAATTGTTCTATCTTATATTTTTGAAGCTATTATTTTTATTAAAAGTTTATTATAACTGTTTTTCAACTGTTTATATGGTAGGTGAAACTATGCCCGATTTAGAGAAAATAAAAAAGGAAGTAATGAAAGAATTAGAATATAACCAAAAGACAAAAAATGTGAATATAATATATGTATGCTGTTGTGGATCACAGATTTACGGTTATGCAAATGAAGATAGTGATTATGACATATACTTTGTATATAAGAAAAGTTTAGAAGAATACATTTCCTGTTTTTCCAGTAAAAAAAAATACTATTACATTTAATTCTGCCGACGGAAAATATCAGTTTATGGGTTATGATATTGAAAAATGGCTTTTTCTTCACTACAAATCCAATCCATCAGTATTTGAAATGACACATAGCACCATGATATTACAGGATTACCCTGATTTTAAATCTTTACCTGACTTTAATTTGACACCACTCTATCATCATTATATGGGAATGTTTCATAGTAATTATAAACGGGTCAAAATAGGGAAAGCTATAAATTGCCTAAGAAATACTTAAACGTCTATCGTAGTATGTTGTTTTGTTTTTATATTGAAAAGTTTCATGGATTGGATGAATTGAATATGAATGTCATTCATGGCAAGTTATATGAGTTCATGAAAGAGTGTGGCTTTGATATTTCTGAAGAGTTACACAAGCATCTGATGGATCGTGAACCCTGTGCTGATAAGGTAATGTATATTTTCTCTTTGTTTGATAAGTTTTGGGATTATTCCTTGCCTGATTCTTTTGAATATGTGAAGCATGACTCTATTGTATATGATGATTTTCTTAGAAGAATATTATTTGATGAATAATATTTTTCTATTTTTTTAATAAAATAATAATACTTTTTTATCTTTTTTTAATACAATATATTTTTTGAAAATAACTGAAATTTGAAGAAATATCGTAAAAATAAGCTCTAAAAAGTCTTATCGATTACTTCTCACACGCTAGGATAAACATTTAAAAGCATTACATTCATAAGTATATATGCAATAAAAATCATTGTTTTCAAAAAGTTCAAATGTAAAATTTGATTAAATATTCTCCCTTACTCAAGTTATGAATATGCTTTTTGAACAAACAATTATTTTTCCTGGTGGTGATTATTATAAAAACTAATCTAGAAAACATTAAAGAAACAAGGAATAACATCATAAAAAACTGGCAAAAATATGAGGAAGAAAGCTTTAAAATGGATACTTTAATCTATTCCTACCTAGATCTTAGTAAAGATGAAGTCACAATTGAAAGTTATAATGATCGGATTGAATTATCCTTCAAAAGTCGTCCTGATGATGATACAAATGAAAAAATAGATGAATTATCAAAGGAATTAGGTATGAACTTTAAAAAATATTCCGATTATAAACTTGCAATAATGTAATGTATTAATTTTCCATTACAATAATATTATCATAACAAAAAGTAACTTTTTTATAATAGTTCTTATTTATATAATATTAAGGTGTAGAACGATGAATGAAGAAAAAGAATTACGATTAGAGACAAAATGTTATGATGCCAATGAATATGGATATTTATATGGTTTAAACCAGAAGATTCCTGATGAAGACTTTGAAAAAGTTAAAAAGTATATGAGAGATTTCCGAAGAAAAGATTTTGTAGATGGAATAATTAAAGTAACTGGTAGACCTGAAGGATACAGATGTTTAGAAGAAGACGTTCCTAAAGTGGAAGAAATACTGGGAATAACTAATACTCTTGCTAAACGTAAGAAGAAAATTGATGATGCATTTAGTGACGCTGATGAAAAAAGAAAACTTAAAGATCAGTCACAAAGCTGGCTTGAAACATTGTTTACAAAGGGTGGAACGCAACCTGAACAGAATCTAAGTAGATTAGCCATTCATTCTACTAAGATTTATGATCCTGATGACAGTTTCAAATATGGTAAATCTGAAGGCAGTGGCTGTCTATTTATATACACACCTCATGGTATGTGGTATATAATCAACAACAGCAGCAAATGCAGTGACAAAAGCATCAATAATGTTCAGACTCCTGATGGTGGAGCAATTGGTTACAGGTTAATGTATGATGATACTGTTGATACTTTAATTAGAATTGTCACAGAAGAGAATTTATATACTGGTGAAGACTTGTATTAATTGATGATTATATTTTAACCTCCATCCATTATTGTTTTTTATTTTCTATCTTTATTATCGTCTTCAATTTGAATCTTAGCACAGTAAGAAATTTAGTAACCTTTATATATTAAAAGAAATAATAGTTATATTGCCAAAAGCAAATAAATTAAATTAAAAATTATGAGGTGAATATCATGGTAATGAATATAACAAAATCAATTTTAAGAAGTATACTCGTAAATCAAAAAGTAGGAACAACTATAACAAGCAAAAAATTTAATAAACTCTCTATATGGAAAGATGAAATAACACCATATCTAGAGAAACTTCAAAGTATGGGATATATCGATGGATTCTGGAAGTCGATAGACATCAATTTCAAAATACTCAAACCAATAAGTCTAAATACAATTTCAAACCTATAAATCATAAATAATATGTACACCACTTAACCTCCCATTAACCTTTTTTTATATTTATTTTATAAAATCTTAAAAAGTAAATAATACTCTAAACAAATAATCAAATAGAATCCAACTACTATAATGTGATTAAGATGTATAGAATACACAGAGAAATTGATAAAATACAACAAGACAAACTACAATTCAAATTCATATACACCGAAGGAGAACAACTGGTAAAAGTAAGAAACAGTTTAAACACCAGAATAGTAGAACTTAGAGAAGCATTACTGGAAGAACCAGAAAACATGAATCTTAACCTGGAACTGGAATTTTGTCTAGCAGAAACAGACAGATTAGAAGAACAGTTAGAAGAATTTAATGCAAAATACAAGACAAAAGAAGCACAAATAGACATGCATGAACAGATAATAGAATATGATTTAAGAGAACTTTATGCATACATAGGATTTTTAGAAGAACTAGAATTAGATGAAAAACTATTAAATGCTATAAAAAGTAGTGTAGATTCCATAACAGACAATACCCGAATGTTAAAAAATCTAAAATAAAAAAAAGTAGTATATGTTGGTAAAATCAGAAGAATCTGATAAACTATCCAACCTTTGATATTGAAGACTGCAAGAATGCAATAATATGTTTGATTAAGGATATGAATCCGTCATACTGCTTATTATGAACATTTGCCATAAAGTCTTCAAACCTATCATCCAACTCCTTAGTATATGATTGATTATGATAATCTATTTTTGTAAAGTAATGAATTTGAACAGCATAATTCTTATCTTCCTTAGAAAAAACATAATTCACGCCCATACAATCCCAAACATAATCAGTATCACGTGCAGGAACATAAAAGTACTGTCTTGATACATTTTGACCACCAAGTTCAACAACAGAATCATTGACAACTTCATATCCACCATCCTGCATTGAACGGAAACGTTCCGTGGAAAGTGACGTTATATGATCCTCTGGCCAGTTTTCCCATATGTTCCATATAACATAACGATTGGTAATTGAATCGTTTGTTTTTGCCTGACTTGTCATGTTTAATTCACTAGTAGTATTCCAGGCTTCCGGAACTACAACTTGTGAATTTCCAACATCAAAAGTTTTATCTGTGGAAAATGTGAGAAATGAATTAATTGCTGAAAGATTACATACAATATAAATAAAAACTATCAACAATACAATACTTATTATCTTATCCTTTCTTCTCATTTTTCACTATCTCCCTTATGTACTGTTTTTGCCCATGTTCGTTCACGTCGTGTGATAAGAGTATACATTGTCATGAAGAACAATGGAATCAGATAGAAACAATAGAGCCAGTATGATATTAAATCCATAAAAAATGTCAAAAACTTCTTATCATCACGCAATAATGATATTGCAGTTCCAGGCAAGAATGCAATTGCTGATGTGATACCAATCCATAATGGAGCTTCCATACGAACTATAGTGGGTACCTGCCATATAAACCAGGCCAATACATTAACCAGGAATATCAGGAATCCTGCAAATATGAACAGGTTAAATGCATAGTATGATACGTGTGTTAGTATTCCTATCTTTTCTGTCCAGGATAATCTTGAAACAATTATACGTGACGAATATACAAACAATGTTTCAAAGTTACCCATTGCCCATCTGACACGCTGACGTAAAAACGGCATCCAACTGGTAACTGCTTCCTGGTATATAGCTACATCAGGACAGTACCTGATATTTCCATCATTCAATGCCACTTTAACACTTAGGTTAAGATCTTCGGTTACAGCAAAACCATCCCATTTTCCTGCTTCAAGAATAGCTTTCTTTTTTACGAACTGACCATTTCCTCCGAGAAATCCATTGTAACCTATGATGTCCTTTGCTCTTAGAACGTTTCCGAATCCTGAGAATTCTACATCCTGCATACGTGCCAGAAAGTTTTCCTCATAATTATACATTCTTACCCTTGATTGTACTGCCTGTACCTTTTCATCATTTAAGTAGGGCATGATAACTGATAAATATTCAGGTTTTACCCTGGTATCGGCATCAAATACTCCTATTACTTCTCCTTTAGATAGTATAAGTCCATCATTCAATACGAAGCCTTTTCCCTTACCGCTTTTTGGTGGCTGTCTAGTTATTATTCGTAAGTTTTCATAATCATCCTTCAGGTTTGCCAGGATTTTTCCAGTGTTATCCTCCGAACCGTCATTGACAACTATTATTTCAAAGTTTTTTTCTCCTTCCCATTCATAATCCATTGCTGCGATACTTCGCACTGTGTTTTCTATTGTGTATTCTTCATTGTGTGCCGGTATGAATATTGATACGTATGGCGGCTTTCCCTCATAGGCAACAGGTTCCTTCATCTTCTTTAGACTTATTAGAGCTAAGATTAAGTTCATTACTCCAGGTATGAATATAATCCACTGTATAAATGTTACATTACGTGATATTACACCATACACAATTAATCCTAGGGACAGTAAGAAAATTAGTACTGAATAAAATTTTTCAACTATTAACTCATCATTTTTTTCATGCAGATTATCTTCATATGATTCAATAGTTTCAATTTTTTCAAGATGTGTATGTAAGGCTACTTCCATAGCAAATTTTATCTGTTTTTCATTAAAGTTTTCAAAAATGAAACCGTAATTGTACATATAAAAGTCTTCACTGTCTAAATCTTTTTCCTGATTGAAAATAAAAATTAGGGGAGTGTTAAGTTTTGTCAGTCTTCTTCCTAATTCAGCTGCACTCCATCTTCCATCAAGATCTAAACTGATAAAAATAAGGTCAGGGTTTTCTGTTTTTAGGTCTTTATATCCTTTTTCTCCATTACCGGATACGCCAATTAAGTCATGATTAAGTTTATCTATGGTACTAGTGATTTTTTGGATAATCTTTTCATTTCTGCTGAAAATAAATATTTTAGCTTGGGAATTTTCTATCTTTTTAATTTCATTGAAACGTTTTTTGTTGAGGTGTGAAAATTCTTCCTTAGCTATATCATTCTTTGCTTCATTAGTCAAAATTTCACCCCTCATCGTTTATATTTTGTAAATCCGTGGGCTAAGTTTAATTTTTCATTTTCTATGTCTGATCTGTTAATGGCACATTCTATATTATGTTTTAATAAATTTTTATCAAAGGGTTTTCCAATGAAAGCATAACTTGGCGAATTGTCAAGAGCTTCTCCAAATGTATTTTCATCAGTGTTTGCCGTTAAATATATCACCGGAAGGTCAAATTGCATAATTAGATTAGATGCTTCTATACCAGACATTTCACCTTTGAGTCGAATATCCATTATCGTTATGTCAGGACATTTTTCTGCTGCTATGTCAACTGCATCCTGTGCATTGTCAACTATATCTATTACTTCATAGCCCATGTCTTCTAAATTAAATTTTAAATCCAATGCAGTTATAGCTTCATCTTCCACTATTAGAACAGTTGTGATAGTACCATTCCTCTCTTTAAAATTTTTCGTTGACTATCTTGATGAAATCATTAATATTGATTGGTTTTTTAATATAAATTGGTTCTATTCCATCTTTTAGGTTAATTTCTACATTATTTGGATTTGCTGATAAGAATATGATGTTAATATCATCCTGGGAAAGTGTTTCTGCCATTTCAATTCCGTCAACTTCCCCTTTAATGTTGATATCAGCAACAACTAAATCAATATCTTCTTTATTACAGATATCATATGCATCGTTAGCATTGTCTGCTACAAATAATGTGTATCCTGCATCTTCCAATTGAAATTTTATATCTAATGCTGTAATTGCTTCATCTTCTACAACTAATATTTGTTTTGTCATAAATACTTTCCTCCTTATTTAGTTGAGATAGGCATTTTTATATCCATATAGTAACCTTTATCTGAAATAATCTCATATTCTCCATCTATCTGTCTGATTAATGAATCTATTAATATATGAGCTAGGCCTGTTTCATGTTCGTTTATATCAGGCAATCCCCTACCATTATCCTCATATTTAATGACCAATATATCATCTACTCGTTTAAATGTACATATTATTTCTTTAGTTTCGGATGATTCATCAAAAGCGTGTTTTACTGAGTTTATAATTAATTGATTTAATAATAAGAATAAAGGAGTTGACTGATCTATATTTAGACTTAAATCCACTTCGGTTTTGAAAGTAAAATTGACCTTTAAATTACCATAGAAATTTTTAATATTGTTTCCAAATTTCTCAATAATCCTTTTCAATGACACATAGTTCAAGTTGTCTCCATATAACTGATTATGTATTAAAGCCATTGAGGAAATTGATAGCTGCATATACTCAGTTATACTTTCACCATTGTATCCGAACCTTTGTTGTATACTTATTAAGCTTAATAATATTTGAAGATTGTTTTTAACCCTATGATGTACTTCTTTGACAAGTATATTGTTATGTACTGCAAATTCTTCCAGTAATAGTTTATCCTGAACGTAATCTGTTACATCATCAACATATATTACAAATGAATTATCCAAAATGGAACTGAAGGATATATCCAAATATAATAATTCATTATTTCTTTTGTATAAAATGTTTCTAACTCGGAATTCATCAATTTTATGATTAAAGAATTTTGTAGTGTAAAGTTTGAACTTCTGTTTTATTTCTTTTATGTTCAATATATTATCATATATCAACTCATAAAAATCATAGTAAGATTTTATTTTATAATTAGATTCTAAGCCTAATAAATCATTCAGGTTATGTTCTTCAATTTTTTGAAAGTCATATGTAGAATATAATATTCCATGAGTTGTGTGAGCACTAGTGGCATCGACTTCCACTCCATGATTTGAAGCAATTGATCTGTAACCATCCAGTTTGCTAACGATTTCCTGGAAAACTATTTCATCTTCGCCTGAATGTTTTTTCCGATGTTTTTCCATATTTAACACCCTTTTATTATGATTCATTAATTTAAAATTAAAACCTTTGAAAGAAATGTTTCATAATAATTTTTATATATTGTTACCGTAAATTAAATGATAAATTATCATTATTAAAATATATGTATATTAATATATAAGTATTTATAGGAAAATATCTTTAAAATACTTGATGTAGATTTTAGTAGAAGTAAAATCAATAATATTCAAAAGAGGAAATATAAAATATCAAGTTAAATAATTAATTAAATGAAGAAAAAATATTATCAACTTAAAAACAAATAATTAAATATAGAAACAGAAAATATAAAAGATAATATGCAAGACAAAACAAAATACGATGAAGAAAAACAACAAATCAAAACACTGAACAATATAATCAATCAGCTGGAAAATAATAAAAAAACAGAAAAAACATTCCAATACCAGATAAACCTCTACGGAATCATAAACTACTCAAGAATACAATTTTTTCCAAGAATTTCATCACATATCACATCAAACAAGGACTATGCAGACACGTTCTTTGATTACACCACAGCCGAATCAATGATACTGGATTTATTCATGGTTATAGAATCCGACCTCATATTAATTCTAGAAGATAACAATTACGAATTTAAAAAACTGGAAAAACTAATTGATTTTTCAATAAAACTACTTAAAATCCTGGAAAAAATACTGAAAAACAAAATAAAAAATCTGCTAGAACAAAACGATAAAAAAGACTATGAAAGAAAAAAAGAAGAATACACACAAGAACTCTTTGGAATTCAAAAACAATTCTACACGCTGGTATATGATGAAAAAATAGACTTCAGAGTAAAATGAATGCTAATATATTTTGAATTTATAAATATAATTTTAGACTAATTTTTAAGCTTCAAACAGAATAAGAACTATGAATTCAAAAAACAATCAACAGAAAAAGAAAACAATAACAATCAAAATAGATGAAAGCATAAAAGAAAAACTTGAAAAATACCAGCAATACGGATACAAAGCATCAGAAATAATAACAATGGGAATCATACTCTTAGAAGACTCAAAGAATTTTGAAATACTTATGGACAGAAAAATAATAGAAGAAAAAACCCTGCAAAAAATAATTGAACTGAAAGAATCCATAGATAATCTACAAATAAGACTAAACAAGAACATTCCAGAAGAAGAAAGAATGGTAGATGAAGTAATCAGATGGATTGACGAAGAAGAAATAACACCAAGAGAACAAATACTACAGGAATACGATACCAAATTAAATCCATTAGGACAAGAATACTTCAACGAGATAGCTCAAATTAGAGGAATACCAAGGGAAAAACTAATCAATGAAATAATCAACAGATACACAGAAGAACACTTAAAAGACCTTAACATCACAACCTCAGCATCACAACCAAAAAATATAAACACGTAAAATCCAAAGAAAACTGTAGAGATTCAATGTCAGTCCAAGGAAATATACATATCCGACAGGAAAATATTAATAGACACATGAATCTCTTCAACAACCTTTTGAGTGGAAACACTGCTAGAAAAAATCATTACATTATTCATATGATCAACATACAACTGTTTTAGCATGTCAGGATTGGACTTAATATAAGCATCATGAACGAGATTCTTCTGTCTTCCCTGTAAACTGTCAACATATTCTGCAGCCAAACCAATATTGGAAGCATGAAACTTCCTCAAAACATGAGACCGGAAAAAACGGTAATAACCCCTTCTGCCCCAATTCATATAATCATTTATCTTTTGAAACTTACTGGTAATTAAAGTACTGCTAAAAGGAAACAACTTATCCTCCAAGGACAAATTACTCCTACTTTTAAGATATCTGACAATATAACTTGACGCCTCTGAAGAACAAAAAGTAAAATAATACTTATCAGTCTTAATCCTTCTTAAATATAAAGTAGGAACAACATCATTCCTATTATTCAACTCATTTAAAATTGACTCCAAAGCAGTTGCCTCATAATAATCACTGCAAGCAGTGATAAAATCACCAACAGTCAAAGACAACGTTTCAGCCTTGGCCGTACCCGAAGAAGACATGAACAAAATAAAGCCTTAAAATCCAATGGAACAATATTCAAAACCTCAGCAATATCATCTCTCGAAGGTAAATCAGAATAATTCAACTGATAACTCTTAGAATACTTGACACTGGGCAGCTTCGGTAACTCTATACTAAAATGATTATAAAAAGTTTTAATCTTGGAAAAATAAGTTTAACAGTATTATGAGACATACCTCTTTTTATAAGAAAACTACGATAAGAAAGTAACCTCTTTTTGATTACTCTATCCTTCAGAAGAACCCTGTTCTTCTCATCAAGCAAAGCTTCATTCATCAATTCATCAACAGACATCTTATTAAAATCACAATAAGAATTAAGAGAAACCTTATAACCATCAACAGTTTTAGCTTTAAGATTCCTATCTTCCACAAATTGTTTAAAATATTTACTATTCATATAAAGAATATAAATAAGAAAATATAAAAAAATTAGTATTTCAAGATTAACTAATTCATAATATCTAAAATAGTTAATAAATGTTTTTTTAAAAGATTATAATTCAATACGTAATCAATTTTAGGATTTACTTTATTAAATGTTGATTTCATTTTATTCCATCCTTGACCATCTGTAATCCATATAAATTCAAGATTCTCTTTAGATAGTTGATTTTGTAAATCAATATAAGCATTTGCAACTTCTATCGGTTTACTACCTGTTGAATTATAAAAATTACATTCAATAATTACTTTTTGCTTCCCATTTTTAGAAATTATAAAATCTGCTTGTTTTCTTCTTTCAATATGATTTACAAAAGATTGACTTGATACTTCATACTCTGAAAAATCTTTTAATTCCTTTTTCAATAATTCTTCAATGAAAGATTCGAATGTTGTTCCACTTCGATTTTTTCTGCCATTCGTATCCAAACCTACTTCAGTACCTAATAAATAAGTATACAAATCTGTTATCTTGTTAAACAAATCTAACAACCCAGTTTTCTTGGAAAAATAAACTATATCCTCTACAATATAGGTTTCATCGTTAAAATCATATTCTTTAAATTCACCATCAAATATTTCAACAATATAATTTTTATTATTTTCATATCTAATTGCTAAAATTGAAGGTAATAAAGGAACTACTTCAGGATAACATGTTATAATATTTCTAAATTCATCTTCTACTTCATCTTCAGATATCTTGCTCAAACCATTTAAAATACTAATTTCTGTCAAATTTTTCCTTAATTTTTCATATATCTTATCCCAATTTACAAAGAAATCAAAGCTATGATTTGTTAAGAGAAGATTGTTCATAAAATCATTCTGATACTCATCAATTGTAGAATATCCTAACTGCTTATATAATACCATGAAATCACCTAATAATTCCTAATAATCAATTCATTAATTGCTCCTCTTTTATTGCCGTTAGAGTTTATACTACGTTTAGCATCTATCCTTTCTATTGTAAAATCATGATATAAATCATCAAAGAAATTATCATCAATATCTACATTATGAGGATCACTATTACTTAAAATAACATTAGCTCCTTTATCTGATATCCTTTTAAAATAATGGGATAACTCAATCTGATCATCATCATTGAAATCATTACTTGAATAACTAGTAAAATTAGAAGTTTTTGATAATGGTCTGTAAGGTGGATCTAGATAAACCAATGATTTATCATCTATATATTCTTCAGAATCAAGATAAGATGCGTTTCTAATCTCAACATCATCCAATAAATAATGTACATTTGTTATGTTTTCAGAATTACATATAGTTGGATTTTTATATCTTCCATGTGGAACATTAAATTCACCCTTTTTATTTAATCTGAACAAACCATTAAAACATGTTTTATTCATAAATAAAGTATAAGAAGCTCTAATTACACTTTCTTCATCAAATTTTCCATAATCAAATGACTCTAAATCATCATTAAACTTAGAACGAATATCTAAAAAGAAATCCTTACGTTTTTCTTGATTCAGTTTTAAATAGTTTTCTTCTAATTCTTTAAGTTTTTCTATCAATAATAAATGATCTTTCTTAATGACTTCATATGTTAAGATTAATTCATTATTTACATCAGAAAAGGATTTTATATAAAAATAAATGTGTTTCTTTGATCAATAAGTTTATAATCAGATAATAAGATAAATATAAGCATATGCAGATAGATCTTTACAATAAAAAAATAACCAAAGCTTCACCATTTATGAAATGGGTTGGTGGAAAACGACAGTTAATTCCAGAAATAGAGAAAAGATTACCTTTATCTATTAAAAAAACAGGAAAAATTGAAAAATATTTTGAACCATTTATTGGTGGAGGAGCATTGTTTTTCTATTTAATGAGTAACTATGATATTAAAAAAGCATACATTTCTGATGTAAATATTAACTAAGAAAATTTTCTTATAAAATAATCTGCTCATAAATTATAAAGAATATATCTTTATATTAGATCATATAATGTCTTAAATATGATGATACAGAAATTATAAAATATAAATAATTAATGTGGCTAATCATGAACAAAAGCGAATTAAAAGAATTTCTTGAAGAAGTTGATTCATTGATTGATAGTGAATTACCTGTTTTCTTCAATAATTCTCCTTTGAAGTCTAAGTTTTCATCTCTTATTGAGTTAAGTGTTTGGGGTGATGATTCTCTTGATGACGAGGTTATGAAACGTTTGGATGTTCTTACTGATAATATGGATTCTTTTGATTTTGGTCTTGTTAAGAATAATATTCATGATTTGGAGGATTTACTGTAGATGTGTAGTGGTTTAAAGTATGTTTATAGTGTTCTTGAGAATAATTATAAGACTTCTCTTGATGAGATTGCAAAGTGGAATAGTAATTGGGCGTATTATTTCTTAAGTTCTTTTAAGAAGTTCTCTGATGAGCTTTTCATTTCTTCTGTTAGGTATGCCATTATTTCGGTTCGTTGTTGTCTTAATGATATTTGTGAGGAGGATATTGTTTTAAGTTATTGTGAACTTTCTTGTTTTTATCATGAGGAGACTTTTTTATTATTTGAATTTTTTGATGGTTATGATTGGCTTGTTGAGGATATTGATGATTTGTTAAGTGGTATTTGTATTGTTGGAGGTTGATTGTATGTCAATGATTAAGGGTGATGTTTCTTCTGAGACTATTGAGTTTGATAATGGTAATCGTGTTGTTATTGAGTACCTAGAGAATAGGGATGCCTGTGTGAATGATGATTTTGGTCGTTTTACTGCTAAGTTTAGGCGTGTTACACTTTTTAGTAAGCTTAGTGTTTTAAGTGAGCGTGTTGAACTTAATCCTTTCTATGATAAGAATGCTTCTATGAAAAATAAAGAATGGCAGAAGGAGTCTGACTTTGGTGATGAGTTAGAGGTTATTCATGAGGGTTTGAGTTTGGATGAGATTAAAAGGTGTGTTGAGGCTGGTGAGTCTTATCTTGTGATTATCTGGAAGAAGGGCAGTAAGCCTTTACCTGTTGATTTGGGTTATCATCGTAAGGTTACTTTGAGTTTGATTGATGATGCAGGTAGTGTTGCCGGTCTTACTTTTAATGTGATTAATATTGTTCGTAGTATGAAGGGCTGATTTGTATGAAATCTTATCTTTTTATTGCTTTATTGGTTTTTTCACTGGTTTTTTCTTCGTGCAGTTTTGCTATTGATGATAGTGATGTTGAGTATGAGTTTTTACCTGAATCTTTCGTGTTTGAGTATAATGATCATAATGCTTCTGTTTATGAGGGTGATAGTGGTTTGAAGGTTGCTTATGTGAACAGTTCCCTGGATGATAACAGGTATATGCTTCCTGTTGAACGTGTTCGTGGTATTGCTTATGCTACCAGGGGTACTTTCAGCTTTGATGAGCCTGTCTTGATTACTCATGGTCCTTTACGTGAGTGGGATGGTTTTTACATTATTACTTCTCTGAAGTTTAAGAATGGTACGGTTATTCCTTATCTGGGTATTGAGAAGGATGATTTGACTCGTGAACAGAAGAAGTATTTTGATGATTATGAGTCTCAGCGTAGTGAATATTTAATGAAACAGCAGGAGTATGCTGCTGAAGACCTGTATGATTATGAGACTGTTCATAATAGTAAACGTTCTAAGTTTAGTTATTATTATGGTAGTGGTGGTAGAGGTATTATTTACACTCCATAAAATAATTTTTATTGGTGATATTTATGTTTAAGAAGTTTTTATTTATGTCTTTGTTGATTTGTTTGTTGTTGAATTCTTGTGCCTTTGCTGTTGAGGAGTATGAGGTTGAACATGAGTTTATGCCTGATGAGTTTATTTTTGAGTATAATGATCATAACACTACTTCTTATGAGGGTGATACTGGTTTAAAACTTGGTCATGTGAATAATACCCTTGATAATACTACTCTGATTCTTCCTGTTGAACGTGTCCGTAGTGTTGCTTATGCTACTAAGGGTACTTTCAGGTTTGATGAGCCTATCATTATCACTCATAGTGTTAAGCGTTCTGATGGTCGTTATGTTCTGTTAACTATGAAGTTTAAGAATGGTACTGTTATTCCAATTTTGGATCTTGAAAGGAGTGATTTGACTAAGGAGCAACAGTCCTATTTTGATGACTATTATAGTCAGCGTTCTGATTACCTGCAGCAGCAAGAGGAGTATGCCAGTGAAAACTTGTATGACTATTATACTTCCAGAAGTCGCAGCAGTGGCAGGTCAAAGTATAGTTACTATTATGGTAGCGGTGGCAGTGGAATTATATACACTCCTTCCAGTAGTAGCTGGTAATTATTTGATTGGATAATTCCCTAATTTTTCTCTTTTTTTATTATATTTAACCTGTATAATGTACATGTAGTACTTGTTAAATTCACCTATTATTATTATGTATTATAATTTTATTTTTAGCTTTGATTATTTTAATAGTTTTTATTTTATTATTTATTTATATTAGTTATATTTTTAATATATGATTAGTGAGATATATTCTATCCCTGGATTAATGAAGCTTCTTTAGAATCATTATTCATATTTCAAATACTGATATATATAATAAGCTTTAATCATTACTATAGACAATATATATAATAAGGATAAACAATTTATTTTAAAAGATTATTTTCAATTATGGGGGTTTAATTATAGAGGACACGGCTAAGACAAAAGGTGTTGAAACAATACTGGGAGATCCTCGTACCGCAGTACGTAAAATGTCAGTTCCACTGATTATTTCAATGCTCCTTGTTAGTATTTATAACCTGGCAGATGCAGCATGGGTTGCAGGCCTGGGAAGTGATGCACTTGCAGGTGTAGGATTTGTTACACCACTGTTTCTTATACTGGTAGGACTGGGAAACGGTCTTGGAGGTGGTGCAACAAGTGCACTTGCAAAGTATATTGGACAACAGAGAAAAGAAAAGGCAGATAATGGTGGTTTACATGTAATATTTCTTACAATAATCATATCATTAATAGTATCAGCAATACTGCTAATGGCACTCGAGCCACTGGTAGTTGCTATGGGAGCAGGAAATACTCTAAGCTATGCTATGAGCTATGGTAACATAATATTCGGAGGAGCAATATTCTTCGTACTTCCAAATGCAATGTATGGTATTTTAAGAGCAGAAGGAGATGTTAACCGAACCATGATTGCAATGGCAATATCCGGTATAATAAACATCATTATTGATCCGATATTTATTTACTATTTAAATCTCGGCGTTGCAGGAGCAGCACTTGCAACTTTATTATCATCAGGACTTGTTATTATAATCATAGCTTACTGGTTTTATATAAAGAAGGATACTTATATTAAGCCGACATACTCCAATTACCATTTCAGCAGAAATATTAGCTTTGACATATTGAAAGTTGGAATTCCGGCCAGTCTTGAGTTGCTTATGACTTCAATACTTCTTACCTTCCTGTCATCACTTCTGACTATTGTGGCAAGTACCGATGCTGTAGCAGTATATTCTACCGGTTGGCGTGTCGTTAGCCTTGGTACAATGCCTATTATCGGTATTTCCACTGCCCTGGTAAGTATTGTAGGTGCAAACTTTGGTGCAAGACAGTTTGATAATATACGTTTAGCACATCGCTACAGTATGACACTGGCATTGGTGGTTGGTGTTATTACAGGTGTTTTAATATATGTCTTTGCTCCACAGATTGTAATTCTGTTTTCCTATAGCAGTGGCAGTTCTCACCTGGCAAGTGCCCTGACGGATTTTCTTAGAACTATGACCCTGTACTATATCTTCATGGCATTTGGTGCTCCTTCAACATTCCTTTTCCAGGGAGTTGGTAAGGGTCTTACAGCAATGATTCAGACGTTTCTCAGAAACATTGTATTCAGCAGCATCTGTGCATACCTCTTTGCAGTAGTCTTTGGTCTTGGAGAACATGGAGTATGGTATGGTATTATAGTAGGACAGATTATTGCCAGTATTGTAACGACAATCTGGGCTAATGAGTACATACGCAGACTAATTAAACGAAACAGTTAATCTATCAACTAACCTTCTTTTCATACTTTTTTTGGATTATTCATTGAAAGCTTTTTCGTACCTGATTTATTATAGATTATGATTTTAATAAAAAACTGAATAATAGCAAAGGCAATGCTAACTGCTGGGAAGTTTTATGCAATTATTTATTTAAAAAAAGTAATAATATGAGAATAATGTTATTCTCTTCTTAGAATGGGAGATTAATCTTACACAACATATCTTTTGGCATGTAATTGATTAAGATTGCCAGAACACATGCTATCAGAATTGTCGGTGGATATACAAAATATCCTATTATATAACATAATATGAATACCAGTACTGTTATTACTGTTTTTTTCTTCCTATTTACTAATGCTAATTTTAATGCTATGTTTGCAGGATCCACTTTTATTAGCAGTTCATCAACTACAAATGAATTTACACATGTAATCAGGAATATTAATCCAAACATTGCCTGAGCTGTGAATGAATTGAAGTTTGTTGCTATCATTGTTGTTACATGTGGAAGTAATCCTACAAACATTATTGTTATTGCACTGCTCCATGTAACTGTACTGTTTAGTTTGTTTACCATGTTAAATAGCTTATGATGATAGTTCCAGACATTAAAACATATTACGAAACTAAGAGCGTATGCTATGAAGTCCGGAGATAATTTTATCAGTGAAGTCAGGCTGGTTGTTTCCGGAAGAGGTATTTCCATTACAATAATTGTGATAATAATAGCTAGTATAGCATCAATTAATGCTTCGAATCGTTCAGTTTCCATTATTATCACCTATATGATATGTTTTTTTAATTGCAGGTATTATGTTCCATGTGATTAATGTTATTAGACATATTATTAGCATTGATATTGGATATCCTATGAATATACTTACTATTCCTATAGCAAATAATAGAACATTAATAATAATTAACTCGTTATAGTTTAAATCATTAATTAAATCGTTATGCACATCATTTCTGATTGCAATGCTCGTTGAAATAATGTATAATATGTTAATTATCAGGAACAACAATCCAAACATCAGTTCAGGAAGAACATCATAGGGTTCATGTGCTACCCATGCTGTGAAGTATGGCAGTAATGTAATAAAGAATATTAGCATTGAATAGGTCCATATTACCTGGTTGTCAATTTCCTCTATCAATGAAAATAGTTTTCTATGATGATCCCATATGCTGAATATTACTATGAAACTTACGAAGTATGCAAAATACAGTATCTTCAAATCCATTATGCCGGCAAATGTCATTGCTTCCGGTTGAGGAATTTTAAGTACCATTACAGTCATCATTATTGCAAGAATCGCATCAATAAATGTTTCAAAACGACCGGAATCCATAAGTCACCCCATTTTTTTATTAGTTAATTATATTTTTATGACTTTTATGACTTAATTCTTTTGAAAGAAAATTAGTTTAATCATTTTTTTCTGTGAATTAAGACTGAAATATATGTATTTAGTATAAGAGTGCCATCAGTAAGGAAAGATTTATGGGAAGTTTTCCATTTTCGATGTCTATCCATTTAAGTTCTTCATCAAATATTCCTGAAAGGGTATCTGCGACTAGTCCTCCGAGGGATTCTATGCTGTTATGACATTTATCCGGAAATCTGCATTCTTTGCCTGTTATACGTGAACATTCATCACAATATGTGCAGAATCCTGCGGATAAACATTTTCCATTTAACTGTTTTTCCTTTTCTTCCAGTTCAGGCAATAAATTGTTTCTTTCAAGAAACAGTGAATTATCCACTATACTTGTTAATTCTTCAACGTTGTAACTGGATTTTAATGCTTCCCCGGTGAAGTTTATCTTAGTTAATATCAGGTCAATATTGTCATATTTATCCCATTTATCCAGTGGATTAAAGTTAAATTGTGGACATGCCCAGTTCTTTGAATAATTAGGGCATTCCCTGCATGCCTTTATTGTCACGTCTATATTAACGTATTTGTCCTTATATTCTTTTGTTGTTAATGTTTTAACAATTCTTTCGGGTGCGTATAACTTTTTAACATCTTCAATGTTCATAGGATTACTTCCTTCTGTTTTTCTTGTTCTATTTTATACATTTGTTAATAAGGATTATTTATCAAATATTAGGTTTAGGATATCCTAAAAAATGGGCTGTAATAAATTAAATAATTCATTATTAACAGTATTTATCCCATTTTGTCATTGGACTAATTTTTGGGTAGTTTTTCAATAGTCATTAAATGTACATTTTAAGTATAGTTTTGTAGATTTCGGGATGACTTTTCACCTGTTCTGGACTTATTTTAGAAAAAAGTATATTATAATAAATATATAATATAAATTATTTCTTATAAAAATTTTTACAAGAAAAATGGTGATGCAATGAAATTGAAAAAAATTTTAATTCTATCTTTAATATTTATTGCCGTTGCAGGAACTTTAACTGCAGTATCTGCTGATGATGACGATGATAATGTAGTAAACGTTCAATCAAGTTCACGCAGTGGAAGCATGACTCTAGTAAACAATGACTTGACCTTGGAAGGACTTAAGTTTAATATTCCTGATGATTTTGAAGAAGTGGAGTCAAAAACTGAACTAGACGCTGACGGTGAAGATATTGATGGAACCAGAGTGGACAGCGAAGTTAAATGTGAATTTAAAAATAATGCAAATCAGCAAATTGACATTAAAGTTGGATCTAAAAACAATAATGAAAAAATTACAGAGTTAAACCTTGCAAATGCTGAAAAGAAAAAAATCGGTAGTAAAGAAGGATACTTCTTTAGAGATGATGACGAATTTGTCTTTGAATATTTAGATGATGGTAAATTAGTTAAGGTAGAAACTACTACCGAAGAACTTCTTAATCAGGTAATTGTATAATCATCCCCCTCCCTTAATACCTTTTTTTAGAAAATTTATTAAGATTTTTATTAATCAATAATTTTTTTCTTTGATTAAATACAAAGATATTAATTAGTTAAAGAATATTTTTAGTGATATTAATGGTTAGTAAAAATCCTGGTTTTAATGGTTTAATTGGTGATGTTCCATATGAAACTTTGAAGTTTGATGGTGGAGTAAATCTTGTAGTCGAATACCTTCCTACTAGAAAGTCTAAGGAAAACAATGGAGTTAATGGCAGATTTACTGCTAAATTTCGTAGAATTACATTGTTTGCTGGTGATGAAATATTATCGGATAATGTTGAAATAAATCCGTATTATGTTGAGGATATTCTTGATGATTCCTTGAATGTTATTCATGAGGGTTTATCCTTAAAAGATATCAGAAAGAGAGTTAGTGAAGATGAAGGTTACATGGTTGTTCTCTGGACACAGGGTAAGTCTCCGGTACCTATTGAATTAGGTAACTTTAAGGATGTTGTTTTGGAGGAAATTGATTCTGTTGATGATGTTGCCGATTTAGCTATTAAAGTATTGAATTCCAGCGAGAATTAATTTTTTTAATTTCAATTTTTTTCTATTTTTTACTATGATTCTGTTTATTTTTTATTTGCATGTTTTTTTGTATTTTTTGTATTTTAGGGATTTGTTTGAAATTTTTATTCTTTTGTATGTATCTTATCTTTATTTAAGCCCTGTTGTTATTTGATACTGCTGTATTTTTATGGATATGCTTTTTTCTTTTTAATGTGCCGATTGTAAAAATATTAATTTGTATAATTATTGTACAAATATTTATATACTATGATGACATACTTTATTATGTGTACAGATAATGTACACATTCGACATAATTCGATAAAATGAATGAAACAAAAATTAAAAACCTATTACACAATTAATTAGAACGAAATTTTGTTGAAGGAAAAAACTAATGAAAGTATAACTCATTAAACTCCTACGGATTAATTAAATTAAATGATAACCCGATAAATCCATATTGATATTAATCCAAGCCCAAAGTAATCACATACTTCTTAATAAAAGGAATATACACTATCCCAAACTCTAAAAAAATTAATATAGTTATAATACAATAAATTAGTTAAAAAATATGAATTTCCCATAATAAAGTTTCAAATATAATCAACAAAAAAGAATATCTGAAAAATAACTAAAATACAACACAATCCTATAAATCATAAAAGGTAGTTTATCAATATCTCCCGATAAAAATAAACACCAAATATTTAGTTACATTAAAACACTACTATTGAAAAACGTAAGATATTTCTTGAAACCTTCAACAAAATCATTCATATCTTTTTTATTTTTTTGAAAAATTTAATTAATTAAATCAGATAAAAATACTACTAACAATAATAGTTAGGCTAATATAATGAATAATAAAAAAAGATTACTCATTTTAACAATTATAGTATTCATGACACTCACTAGTGTTAACGCTTATAATATCGAAGAAAATAGCTCATATAAGGAACATAACAAACAGCTAGACACTCTTTTTTCAGAAATCACAAAAAACTATACTCTAAACTCAAGTAATTTCACACTGCTTACAATGAAAAATAACGATAGTGAAGACTTAAAAGAAGAAAACTCAACAGCAAGGCTTGATAAATCAAGACCGATATACTTTGCCATGGATCATGTAAACAGCAACGATGAAGAAATAAGAGACACTATAATAAACAAACTTCGTTCTGAAGGATTTAATGTAGTGAGTGCAGAGATTGGACCGAATAAAATGTCCAATAATACAATATACCTATATGAACACAATGTAACTAATGCAATAATCTTCCACCTGTTTAATGGTGTGGATCCTTCAACAATCAGAGAACTAGGTACAAACGGTAGTGACAATAGAGGTAAAGTTGTTCGTAGCAATGGTAACGATGTAGTTCTTGCATGGTTTTATGATTCATTGGACTGTGTTAACGAAGATGGAAGTGGAGTATCCTATGTTCAGGGAAGTGAAACAGGACCAAGCTTGGAAAATCCTAAGCAGTACATGGAAGAAAACGATATAATTGCAATATGCACCAGCAGTGACATGGGAAAACATAAGGATTATGCTGATTATACCGGTGAAAAGACTGTAAATGAATTCATAAAATTATTCGAAGATTAAATGACCTCCCACAATCAGCATACTTTTTTTGGAATTTGATTGGAAAAATAGTTTAAGTTAAGAGATTTGATAATTCTCTTTAAATGTTTTCATAATGTGTATTCTATGCTATGGCTCATACATTTATATTTATTAGTTCCATCTGTTATTTCATCGTTCTTTATTAGGTCATAGAATTTTCTGGTTTTATCATCCAGCTGTTTGACAGATTCATATTTTATTAATTGCCCGTTTTTACTGTTTTCTATTACTATATCATATACTTCCTGTGGTGCAAAATAACATATACTATATGTTAGCTCTTCCGATTCAAGAATAGTATGTTCAAATAAAACAACTCAAAATGAGTATAACATCTCTATTTCATCCTTTGTTTCATCATCCTTTTCTATTCTGGTATTCTCAGTTTCCTTTTTACCCTCATATAACATTATCATCACGTGAAAATAATTTTTATTGTAGCTGTTATATTATTTAGTTAAAGTAGGATTAATAATTATAGAAATTTTTCACAAAGGGTAATTATTAGAATTAAGGGGGGATATTGTATATTTTATAGAATATAGCTTCTTTTTTCATTATATTTTCATTAATTGGAAAAAATATGGAATTTTGTTAGATAATGTTTAATTATTATCCATAAAAAAATATAAATAATAAGATAATCATAATAATTACTAGAAGAATGTATAAATAATAGGGATTGTTATGAAAAAAAGAGTAGTTAAAAAAAGATTCGTTGAGAAAATGTTAATGAGAAAATTTCATAAAAATGTAGTTAAATTTGTTAGAAATCAATAAAACCCTAAAAACAAATTTTTTTTAAAAAAAATAAAAAATAGTTAAACTTATATATGATAAAATATATAGCTTATATTGTACTTATGTGCCGTCGTGGCTCAGCAGGTAGAGCGTTCGGCTGTTAACCGATTGGTCGCAGGTTCAAGTCCTGCCGACGGCGTAACAATTTTTACTAATTTTTTGAAGACTTTAAAATCTATTATATTATGTTGATATTTTAACATCAAACTCTGTAACATAATTCTCCAAATCAGCAATATCACCCTCACCGTTAACGAAATAATCAAATATAAAATAAATCATTTCCTGCATAATTTCTACTTTTTCTGCATCATCAAAACGTATTTCAGGATAATCAAAAGTTAATTCCTGATTTAAAGGTTCTATATCATCAATGATAAACTGTCTAACAATATTTTCTCTTAAATCCACATTAATGATGGGTTTAAACATATCATCAATATCGTGACTTATCTCATGAGCAAATACAAAATAGTCCTTGGAAGCTTCAACATCAATACCCAGATCTATTAATAACTGAATAAAGGGTAGATAATTCTGATACTTTTTTGGTGTAAAACGACCTTCAACAATATAAGAAAGATATTCATCTGCAATCCTGTTTTCAATAGAATTATTTAACATGAACATAACCAGTGAACCAATGATAAAATAATCCTCAATATTAAAGAGTTTACCTAACCATTTTTCAAATATTTCTGCATAAATATGATGAGTCAATTCATGAATTAATGTTACAATCTGCTGAGACTCAGGTAATTTGTCATTAAGATATATCTTATTATAAATGTAATAACCTGATGAAATCTCTTTATCCGAATAATAAATATTTACGTGCTGTAATACAATGTTTTTAATGTTTTCAAGAGGTGAAAGAGAATTGCTCAGTTCCAAATTATTTAAAGTTTCGGATGATATTTCATCCAATATCTGTTTATAATCCTCAACAGTAAAATCTGCTTGTTCTATATGATTCAAGTTTTCCTGAGTAATCAATTGTTTAAGTGATGTAATAGGCTTTGTTGAAGAAATCATTTATAATCACCTTTCCTTGTTTAATAATTATATTACAAATGAGTATATAAACACTATTCTTTTTAGTTAAACCTTAGATTATATTACGATGGACTAGAAAAAGATATATAGATAAATAATCATCAATATATATAATATTAAACAAGAGAAAAAATGATTTCAATGCCAATAATTGAGAAAAATAAAGAAAACCAGGAATACATTGATACCCTTTATGAAATGAAAGTAGTCAAATTTGAAAATACAATACTAAAATCAGATCAATACACGTATAGTATATCTTACTTTCCACCAAAAAACATATTTGATGTAGTTCTTGAAGATGATTTGAATAACAAACTCGTAAACTATGAAGCAAGAGAAATACTATCTAATTCCACACTTAAATACTTCAAATTAATTAAAGATGAAATAATCAAAGATAATTTCGGAAATGAGTTTAAATGTTTAACACATTATGTTGAATTTGAATTATGATAATTTAATACTAAAAACAGTTACTATATCCAATTTAATTTAGATACAAAACAATAATAATGATAAAAAAGATTTATTAAATAGTTAAAACATAAACATTATTATCCAGAAATAAAAAGTGAGGATGGATATGTATAATAAAATATTGTTGACTTCAGATGGTTCTAAAAATTCCGAATTTGCAATTAAACATGCACTTCAAATTGCAGCAGATGAAGGAGCGGAAATAATACTATTACATGCAGTAGACAGTAAACATTTAAGCAGTATACCCGAAGAAGCAATTGAGGATAAAACTCTCAACTTCGACGAATACGGAGCAAAAGTTTTAGCTCACTTTGAAAGTGTCATTGAAGATATTGAAAAAAACAAAGATGAAAAGAACAAAGTTAAAATCACTAAATTAGCTGTTGAAGGAAAACCTGAACAAGTTATTTTGAAAGTTTGTGAACAAGAAAACATTGACATGATAGTTATGGCTAATAGTGGTAAACATAAACTTGACAGATTCCTTTTAGGAAGTGTTACTGAAAACACTATCCGTGAAGCTCCTGTACCTGTATTAGTAATTCCTGCAAATTATGTTCCTTCAAATAAAAGGAATTAATAACCCTCTTTTTTATTTTAAACCTGACAAAAATCTGTTAGGATCTTATTTTCTGAAAATTATTTTATGAAAAATAGTTAATCGAACATTAATTATATTAAACTCCAAAAATATTAGATCTAATTTTAAAAATAGTAAATTTAAATTAAAAAGAGCTTAAAAAAAATAATTAAACTAGGTATAGTGGAAACCTAGTTTTTTCCGAATATATTTAAATAAATAATGCTGAGAACACGCTAAAAAACTCAACATTATTTGGTATAAGATATTGATATTTATATAATAATTAAAAAAAATGTAAGATAAGATTATCTTACATTAGGTAGTGAACCTAGGAGTATGCTGCTACGTATTCTCCTACGATGTCAGCATATTCGTTTCTGATGTCTTCCCAAGTTTTACCGTCATCTACAATAGCATCTGCTAATTTAGGGGTGTGGTATGCTTCTACACCGTAGAAACAGGATGGGGATTCTTCTACGAAGTCACGACGTACTGCTCCTCCACCACATCCAATAGGTATAGAGAGACCTTCTTCTTCCATTAATGCTGCAATTTTACCGAATGCGGTCATTGTTGTTGTC
>CAZUHM010000011.1:0-28379 GCA_964620575.1 uncultured Methanobacteriaceae archaeon
TTAGATTTTTGTAAGCCACATATAAAGGTTTTTATGGTAGCGTGTGAGAAGTATTCACTTCTAAATAATATAGAAGTTATTTTTGAATTTTATAGATTTGTTTTTATGGTAGAATTATTTTTTATGATAATTTTATATTTTTTATAGATTTTAAGTAATCATAGTTATGTATTAATAACTTATGTGTAAGTAATACTTAAACCTTTCTAAAATAAATATTCAGATTATCACACAACATGCATCCTAAAATTATTATTGATGAACATAGCAAGAGATTTGCAGTGAATTTGTACCAAAATTGTATATAATTTATAGTGTTTCTGTAATCAAATTTGAAAAAAGCCTTTATATACAGGATACCAAATAAGTATTTTGAGGGTTGATAACAAACATACTTAAAAAAAATTATAGAAATAATCCTAAATAGAAAATACCGATTAAGAGAATTGATTAAGTAATATACATAAGTTAGCCTCCATGTTATTGATTTTTCGATAAAACTCTTAATTACAAAAATAAATAATATAAAAAAAATGCTATAAAAACTAAAAACGATAAATTATTATTGCTAATAAATATATTCTAATATTCAACCCTCTTTTTAGTTTTTATTTTTCTAAGTATTTTATTAGACTCCAAATCATATTTTTTATTATTATTTTTCATTTTTAACCTTTTTAAACAAATTTAAATCTTATAATTTTAAGAATATTTTTACAAAAACTTTATATAACAATGTTAATTAATAGTATAATGTAGAAGAAAAAAATTAACAATAGTTATAAAAACATATATTACTCAAAATAACAAAAAAAATCTTTAAAAAGTCATCAAGAACAAATCACCCAATGACTAAAAAAGACATTAAACACCCTCCTAAAAACATGAAATAAAAAAAAACATAATAAAATAACCTCCACAAAAAAATATCCTATACTCACCCCCCCACAAAAGACAATAATGGTAAACTCCAACCATTATCAACCTTTTTACAGAAAACTTATTCTAAACAAAACATAATTACATACAACTCACAACCCAAAAAAAAAACCTCCCCACATAATAGACAATAATAATAATCAAAATTACCAAACATATATATAAAGTTAAATTATCTTTCAAAAAGAATTCAAAAAAAATCATATATCTATTCTAAAAAAAAAGAATTCAAAAAAAAAACATCACTTTAAAAAAAATGATAACATACCAAGGGAGGTAAAACAAAACATGTCAATGACAATAGCTGAAAAAATATTAGCAAAAGCTTCAGGCAAAGACAAAGTAGAAGCCGGAGAAATAGTAATGGCAGACATAGACATTGCTATGGTACACGACCTAACAGGTCCCCTAACACTCCAGGCACTAGAACAGATAAACACCGACAAAGTATGGGATCCTGAAAAAATAGTCATCCCATTTGACCACCAAGTACCTGCAGACACATTAGACGCTGCAGAAAACCACCAAATGTTAAGAAAGTTCGTAAAAGAACAGGGAATAACTAATTTTTATGATGTATACGAAGGAGTATGCCACCAAGTAGTACCAGAAAAAGGACATGCACTGCCAGGAACAGTAATAGTGGGAAGTGACTCACACACCTGTACCAACGGTGCACTCGGAGCATTCTCAACAGGAATCGGATCAACAGACATGGCAATGGTATTTGCAACAGGACAACTATGGTTCAAAGTACCGGAAACCAACAGATTCAACATAACCGGAAAACTACAGGAAAACGTAACCAGTAAGGACGTAATCCTCAACATCATCGGACAGGTAGGACAGGACGGATCAACCTACAAATCATGCGAATACGCAGGAGAAACCATCCAGGAAATGGAAATGTCCGACAGAATGGTACTAAGTAACATGGCAATAGAAATGGGTGGAAAAACAGGTATAGTAGAACCCGACAAAATAACAGACGAATACCTTAAAAACAGAACAGACAAGCCATACACAAAATACACAACAGACCTTGACGCACCAAGCCTAAACACCATAGACATAGACGTATCAGACCTTGAACCACAGGTTGCATGTCCAAGCCACGTGGACAACGTAAAACCTGCAAGTGAAGTAGAAGACGTTGAAATCGACCAGGTATTCATAGGATCCTGTACTAACGGCAGACTCAAAGACCTTGAACAGGCAGCACGCGTACTCAAAGGAAACAAAATCAAGGAAGGAGTAAGAACCCTAGTAATACCTGCATCCAGAACAATCTACCAGCAGGCACTGAAAGAAGGACTGATGGACATATTCGTAGAAGCAGGAGCACTGGTATGTAACCCATGCTGTGGACCATGCCTCGGAGGACACATCGGACTCATAGGTGACGGAGAAGTAAGCCTGTCCACATCAAACCGAAACTTCAAAGGAAGACAGGGAAGTCCGGAAGGAAAAGTATACCTCAGCAGTCCAATAGTAGCAGCAGAAAGTGCAATAACAGGACACATAACAGCACCAGAAAAAAAATAGAAGGAGAGTAAAAGACTATGGAAAAAATAATCGAAGGAAGAGCATTGAAACTCGGAGACGATATAGACACAGACAGTATTCTCCCTGGAAGATACCTAACACTAAGCAAACCAGAAGACCTGGGCAAACACGTGATGGAAGGATACGACCTGCATTACAAAGACAAAATACAGGAAGGTGACGTAATAGTGGCAGGATCCAACTTCGGATGTGGATCAAGCCGTGAACACGCACCAATAGCACTCAAAGCAGCAGGAATAAAAGCAGTAGTAGCAAAATCATTCGCAAGAATCTTCTACCGTAACGCAACCAACATAGGACTGCCACTGGTTGAAGCACCAAACGGACCTGATGAAATACAGGAAGAAGACATTCTTAAAATAGACCTTGAACAGGGAACACTAAAAAACACCACACAGGACAAGGACTATGACTTCACAAAACTACCTGAATTCATGTTCGAAATTGTTGAAAACGGTGGACTAATAGAATACCTGAACAAAACCAGATTTTAACTAAAGAGGAATAAAAACATGTATAACATAGCAGTAATACCTGGAGACGGAATTGGAGAAGAAGTAGTTAATGCAACAACAACAGTACTAGACAAACTGGACATACAATTTAACTACACTCATGCAATAGCCGGAGACAAATGTAAAAAAGAAACAGGAGTACCACTACCTGACGAAACAATACAGATAGCAAAAGACTCTGATGCAGTACTATTCGGAGCAGCAGGAGAAACCGCAGCAGACGTAATAGTAAGACTCAGACACGAACTAAGCACATTCGTAAACCTCAGACCAGTAAAATCATTACAGCCAGAAAAATATGGCAACATAGACTTCATGATTGTACGGGAAAACACTGAAGACCTATACATAGGAGACGAAGAAGAAACACCGGAAGGAGCAATAGCAAGAAAGAAAATAACCAAGGCAGCATCAGACAAAATATCCGAATACGCATTCCAATACGCAAAGGACACAGGACGTAAAAAAGTAACAGCAGTACACAAGGCAAACGTACTAAAAATATCAGACGGACTATTCAAAAAATGCTTCTATGAAACAGCAGAAAAATACCCTGAAATAGAATCCAACGACTTCTACGTAGATGCAACAGCAATGTACCTCATAACAAATCCACTGGACTTTGAAGTAATCGTAACCAGCAACCTCTACGGAGACATATTATCCGACGAAGGAGCAGGACTCGTAGGAGGACTGGGAATGATACCATCCGCAAACATAGGAGACGAAAACGGACTCTTCGAACCAGTACATGGTTCAGCACCTGACATAGCAGGACAGGGAATAGCAAACCCTGTTGCAACAATACTTTCCGCATGCATGATGCTTGACTATCTTGGAGAATCAGAATCTGCAAGAAAAATAGAAAAGATCATCGTAGACGTAATCCAGGAAGGAAAAGTTGTAACACCAGACCTTGGCGGAACAGCATCCACACAGGAAATGGCAGAATATATTGCAAGCAAAATATAATAGTTGGAAATAACAGGACAAAAATAATACATAACGGAGACAATGAAAATGAACACAGCAAAAGCAGCAGCAATATTTATTATATTTCTAATGGTAGTAAGTTCAGTATCAGCATTCGTATTATACCTCGTATAAACATAACCCCCACCCATAAAGAAAGATAATATATTATAAAAAAAGATAAGGAGAATAGATATTATGATAAAAATTGGAGCAGTAGTAGCAGAATTCAATTTTGACATTACAAGCATGATGTTAGAATTAGCAAAGGAACACGCAAAGTTTTTAGAAGCTGAAATAACAGAAGTAATTGCAGTACCCGGCGTATACGACATGCCTATTGCAATCAAGAAACTCCTGGAAGATGGAAACGTTGATGCAGTAATCACACTCGGTGCAGTCATAGAAGGAGACACCGAACACGATGAAATCGTAGTACAGCATGCAGCAAGAAAAATCACCGACCTCTCACTTGAATACAACAAACCGGTAACACTAGGAATATCCGGGCCTGGAATGACCAGACTGGAAGCACACAAACGTGTAGAATACGGAAAACGTGCAGTTGAAGCAGCCGTAAAACTGGTTAAAAGATTACAATAACCTTCCATAACCCCCTTCCTCAAAATTCTTTTGTATATTAATAACAATTAATAAAGGAAAAGTAAAAAATGGAAATATTAACACCTGAAGAATTAAAAGAAAAATATACCGACCCATGGATAACTCCATACCATGAAATTCTCACACTAACAGACACCGATGAGAAAATCATTGAACTGATCGAATATCATCCATGCCCGGTAGGTTCCGACTGGATGATAAGACAGTACCAGCATACAAGCCCGCTGATAACAGAAGCAAAACGTGACGGCAACAAGCACACATACATCGTAAAAACTGGAAAAACTGAACTGGACCTGAAACCAAGTTATCAAGCAGCAGGAATCCAGGAAGCAAGCATCAACGGTGATGAAATAAAAATAGTGCACGCAGGACTTGCAGGTGCCGGAGTTGGAGCAGCATTCTGTCGTGGAAAAGCAGAAGGAGTTAAACGTATCGAATTACTGGACAAAGGTGGAGGCTCAAAGGTTGGAAGAGCTGCAATAATAACACCAAAATACAAGAAGGTAATTATCGGACTGGATGACACAGATATTCCGACAGAAGGAGCAACATGGACTCTTGCAAACAACATTGCAAATGAAATCCAGGAAGAAAAAGGATATCGTTACCTTGAACATATCACATGCCAGTTATACCCGAACAATCCAAACAAGACAAAAAACTGCGTTTCAATAATACTCGTATTTGCAGTCAAAGAAGAGGAAAAAGAGGATCTGATATCACTTCTCAAATCAAAACTGGAAGAAAAAACACTCTCCGAAAACACTGCATTCGTCGTTTATGACAAACTCGAAATACCTGAAGAAGTACAGAAATACGCAATAGAAGCAAAAAAATCAATGAAATACCTTGATGAAGCCCAACACATAGCCGAAGAAAACAATATACGTATCGAATACGTGACAGGCCAAAGCGGACTTATCGGTGCATTGGCAGCCATAGGATTATACAATAATCCAGAAGAATATGCTAAAGTGTATTATGAAGAATAATGCAACTTTAGAAATATAACCCTCCCTTTTTAACCAAGACTACTTCTAAAAAAAAAATTAAGAAAAAGATTACTTGTTATATGGATTGTCAGCCGTGTAGGCTTGACCGTCAACATATAACGTGTAATTAGCATAATCAATCTTTCCACTATTTTCAAGGCTGGATATGTGACTGTCACCAGTCAACTTCCACGTACTGTCTGAGTCAATAACCACACTGGTGTTTCCTATGGAATCACTAGGATTTATGCATCCATTATACTCGGTTGATGACATACTGAATTTGAGACTGCTTATACTGTCAACAACAATATCACCGCTAAGTGTTTCATCAACGGTATTGAATTCCAGATCTCCACCATTACTGCCTGTTGTACCCCACTGGTTCTGACCTGAAACATTTAACAGTACGTTGCTGCCAAACTTAAGGTCACATTTTTCCATGTTAATAACGGCCTTCGTATTGGTTACATGCAACATTGGAGCGGTAGTGTAAAATTCTGATTTTTCATCGATACTTAGTGTGGATGATGTGGCATTCAGTGTTGCAGTTCCAACATCTGCATCTCCGCTCATGCTCTGGTAGATGAATATTCCTGCAAGGTCAACAAACTGTCCGTTGTCTTCCCTGTTTCCTCCACCATAAGCATTTAATTCAGACTCCTTAAGAGTTATACTGTTTTTTCCTTCAATACATGCTATCTGTGAAACGTAAGCTGTTCCCTTGGAATTTTCCACTGTAATGTTACCTGTAGAGTATATGCATGGAGAACCTCTTCCTGATGCATTGTCCACACCGGTATTGAGTTCACAGTTTGTTGCAAGAATACTGCCTTCTCCACGGTCTGTTGCAAGTGCTGCACAACTGTTACCCCTTGTGTTGATGACAACATTTTCTGCAGTTACCTTACCGCCGTAGGTAGCATCAATACCTCTTGACTTGTCCTTGTAAGTATTGATTACAACATCCTTTATGGTGGCATTAGCGCCGCCTTCAGAATAATCCTCGGACTCCTGACCACCAGGCATGGCTTCGCCACCACCTTCAGGTTTTTCAGGAACACCTTCACCAGCACCCTGACCTGCACCTTCACCTGCAGACTGAGGTTCTCCTCCCATAGCTTCAGGCGGCTGACCACCCTCACCACCAGAGGACTCCCCGGTACTTTCACCATTAGTTACAAATATCGCATTTGAACCTGCAGAGTCAGTGTAAACTTCAACATTATTTATGTTGGCTGATGAACCCTTCTTGACGAGTATTGCAGAGTTGGTACCGTAGAAGTCCACGTTATCACCATTATCACTGGAATCACCAGTCTTGTTAACAATAGAATCCTTAATTTCCAGTGATGAATTGTTCTCCACCAGAACAGTATTCGTATCTGCCTTATCTGTATTGTATAATTTCTTTTCAACATTTTCCTGGGAATTAACCACAAGATTATCCTGAACATCAAGACTTGAAGAATCTATACTTACAGCCTCTCCAGTACTGGTACCACTATTTGAAACGGCATAAATTCCACATAATGCCAGGACAACTATTATTATTCCGACAATAATCTTATTCATAAATATCACTTACTATTTAGTAACTTGAATAAAGTATATAAATTTATAGAAAATAATTAAAATAATACATTTAATCAGAGCATACAATAAAACAAGAGTTAGAAAAACTTTAAAAATAATATAAAGAAGATAAAAAAAGAGAAGGTTATATCATGTTTCTCTGCCATCCGGCAACAGCACACTGACCCATTGAAACACTACCATCACCGGCACAGGTGTTCACGTGCTGAACAAATTCATAGCCCTCCTCAAGGACAATATCCTTAACGACCTCAGAGATGAACTCATTATAGAATACACCACCTGTAACACCGATAACATCCGTATTATGAGAACGTGCAGCAATAACAGCAAGATCTGCCATTTTCTCCGCCAGCGCCCTCTGGCTTGCACAGGCAATTTCCTCAACCAAAACGCCGCTGTCCAATAAATCAAGCACGTCAAAGAGCAGCTCCCCCGTATTGATGACAGCACGTTCATCCTTGATTCTTGTTGAAAGAGAAATTCCAAGAAGATCAAATCCTTCCCTGGCACTTGATTCCAGTTTCATTGAACATTCACCCTCATAACCACGGCTTCTGCTAATACCTAAAAGCACACTAATACTGTCAAGAACCCTTCCCATACTACTGGTATATGAGGTGTTGAAGTTGTTCTCCAACTGTTTCAATGTAATGTCAACTTCCTTCTCACCATACCTGAAGTATTCAGAATAGTTTGTCTTCATAAGATCGACCAGATGCTCAGAATCCATAATACCATAAAGTATTCCCATGGCCATCCGTATAGGATACTTTGTACTTAAGTCTCCGCCGGGCATCGGTTGAAGCTCCAATCCACCATGATTAATGTACTTACCAGTATCGTTAAGATAAAGAACTTCACCACCCCATATGTTTCCGTCCTCACCGTATCCTACACCATCAGCTGCTATGACAACCATCTCATCCCGTTTATGCTCTGCCATAAGACTTGCCGCGTGTGCATGATGATGCTGCACCTGGACAAGAGGAACATCATATTCCTGACTTAACTCCCTTGCCAGTCTTGTCGTGTTGAATTCCGGATGCATATCAGCCACAATACAGTCAAGACCGTCGCAACGCGTTAACCTGAGCAGATGATCAATGGCATCCTGCATAAAAAGGAGCGTCTGATACTTTGACGTGTTTCCGATATGCTGTGAAGGATAACATTTACCGTCCTTCAATATTGAAAAGGTCACATCCAGTTCAGGCCCCACAGCCAGAATGTTATCCTCAGTGTTAATATGTGAAAAGTCAAATGGCTTAGGAACGTAACCTCTTGACCTTCTTATAAAACCGGGCTGTCCATTACGGAACCTGATAACACTATCATCACACCTGTTAAGAATCGTTCTGTCATGAAGCAGACAGTAGTCTGCTATGCCGTCAAGCTTTTCAACTATTTCATCATTGTTAATCAGCATAGGATTACCCGGCATATTGGCCGAAGTCATCACATATGCAGGCTCCAGTGTGTACTTGAAGAGAAGATGATGAAGTCCCGTGTATGGCAACATAACTCCCTGATTATGAAGACCCGGTGAAAGATTTTTGGAAAGCATATAATCCTCGGATTTGTTAAGCACCACAATCGGTCTTGAAACGGACTCCAGAATTCTGCGTTCATCCTCAGAGTATTCCACAAACAACTGTGCCGTTTCAACATCCGGCGTCATACAAGCAAATGGTTGAGTCTTTCTTCCTAGCCTCTCTCTAAGAACATCAATCGCATCATCCGTAGAGGTTTTACATACAAGGTGAGTGCCCCCAATACCCTTGACTGCAAGGATATTACCCTCATCAATAAGACGGCTAGCCTCCCTTATAGGATCTCTTGAAGGAATTTCCCCGTCATCATAAAGAAATACTCTTGGTCCACAGTCAGGACAGCACGTGGCCTCCGCATGATAACGTCTGTTTAATGGATCACTGTATTCATCGTCACAATATGAGCATAAAGGAAAATCGTCCATCGTCGTGTTGTTTCTATCATATGGTACTTCACTAATAAGGGTAAACCTCGGACCACAATTTGTACATGCAGTGAACGGATAATAGTAATGCTGATCACCGGTATCAAGAATTTCATCCAGGCATTCATCACATATACTCATGTCCGGAGGTATAACTGCAGAACCTGAAATCTTGTTACTGCTGTCAATAATTGTGAAATCATCATACCTGTCATCATCACTAACTTCACCCCTTATTTCCACTTTTATATCATTTATCTGTGAACGTATAGGCTTATGTTCCTGCAGTTCATCCACGAAGAGGTTAATATCATCCAAGGTTCCCTGAATCAGGATTTCAACGATGTTTCCCATATTCCTTACATAACCGTTCATGTTCATTACCTTTGCAAGACGGTATACTGTAGGCCTGAAGCCCACTCCCTGTACGATTCCATCAACTAATAAGTATGCAGTATATTCTTTCATAGTTTTCCCATAAGATATTTTTTTTATACATATAAATTATATTTTTTCAATCATTAAAATAGATATGTTTAAATAGAATTATGGACTATGAAAAAATAGAACAATATCAGATTATTTCAGAAGGGGTTATTATGAGAGATATTTTAACAGACTTAATTAACGGCAGAATAAGCGTTGACGATGCCGAAAAGATGCTTAAGGTAACACAGATTCAGGAGATAGGAGACAACATAAAGTTTGACTCCGCCCGTGAAAATCGTGTAGGTGTCCCCGAGGCCGTATATGCACAGGGAAAAACTGATGATGACCTTCTTAACATAATCAACAACGTCAACTCCATAGATAACCTGATGATAACAAGATTACCCGAGTCACGATACGACAACATAAAAGACAGCATAGACAGACAGGTACTGGAAAAATCAGCATACCATACACAGGCATCCATACTTACAGTAAACAGAACACCCATCAGGAAATCCCTGGGAAAAATAGGCATCATCACTGCAGGAACAGCAGACATACCAGTAGCAGAGGAATCCCGCATAACACTGGAACAGGCAGGATACACAGTGATAAAAACCTATGACGTGGGAGTGGCAGGAATACACAGACTGATAGATAAAATAAGCTACCTAATGGAAGAAAAGGTGGATGTCATAATAGCCCTGGCAGGAATGGAAGGAGCACTTCCATCAGTAGTTGCAGGAATAGTGGACATGCCGGTAATAGCCGTTCCCACATCAACAGGATACGGAGTGGGTGAAAAGGGATTCACGGCACTTTTTGCTATGCTGCAATCATGTGCACCAGGAATAGCTGTGATGAACATAGACAACGGCTACGGTGCAGGAATTTATGCAATAACCATTCTAAGACAAATAGAAAAAAGAGTAAACGAAGGATTCTAAAATGAGGAGGTGAAAAATATGATAATTAAATTTCTGACAATACTTGCATTAATAGTAGTGGGAGCCATAGTGATAAAACTCATATTCAGACTAAGCAGCACAATACTTAAAGTAGTACTGCACTTTCTGACAGGATGGATAATGTTATCAATGGTAAACCTTCTTCCGGGAATATACATACCAATAAATCTGATCACACTGATTATTTCAGGATTTGGAGGAGTGGCAGGTACCATTCTACTGGCAATATTCTACCTGCTGCTATAAACTCACCACCCTACAATTTTTCCAGTATGTCACTTATTCCATAACCCCAACCTTTTTCTTCAAGAACATTATCTGCACAGCTGCAAAGAATAAAAGATGCAAGATATGCTGCTTCGAAAGGAGAATGTCTTGACATTAAAGCCAGGCAAATTCCGGCAAGTAAATCACCAGTACCACCAATGGTCATTCCAGGATTACCTGTACGGTTAAGCTTATAATCATCATTACATGCTATAACATCAACAACGCCCTTCAAAAGTATGGCAGCACCATATTCAGTGGACAGATCCATAAGAAGATCAATCTTGTCCTCAAGCTTGCCCGGAACATCCACGCCAAACAATGCCCTGAATTCATAAGCATGAGGAGTCACAAGCATATTGGTGTTTAAAAGATTTTTATCAACCAGCTTAAGACTATCCGCATCAAGGATGACCCTCTTGTCAGTAGCTCCAAGAATTTTATTGAATAACTGTCCGGTTTCATCACTTACACCGGAACCGGAACCGAGAAGTATTGCATCAACCCTCTCTTCCAGCTGCATAATATCATCAAAGGCATCAGGTGACAGAGTATCACCGGGAACTGAGCGAACAATAAATTCAGGATTATACTGCTTGATGATACCGGCAGAAGCCTCCGGGGCCACAATATATACAAGGTCAACACCCTGAGAAAGACAGCTGTTGGCAGCAAAGACCACAGCACCAACGTAATCCCTGTTACTTCCAACAATTAGAACCGAACCGTTATCACCCTTATGAGAATCCCTGCAAGGTACCTGTAAACGCAACAGGTCACCTTCACCAACATATTCCTCACTGACACGTGGAATACCAATATCCAGAACGGTAACCTCCCCCGTATAGCTTTCTGGGGCAATATCCAGTCCCGTCTTCTTCTTATGCAATGTCAGCGTGGAATGAGCAACCACACACTTATCCGGCACACTACCATCCGATGGATCCATACCTGATGGAACATCAACAGACAGGACAATGGCAGGAGAATAGTTTATAGTATCAACAGCGGCAGATACTGGTTGTCTGAGCTTACCCTTCACTCCAGTTCCAAGAATTGCGTCGACAATAATGTCGGAGTTGTCGGGCTGAATCTGTGAAGAATCCGTAATAACATTCAGCTTAAGGTTCCTGTCACATTCTGCGATGATTTTGATGGACTCATAATTGGTCATTGAATCAGCGTTTTTAATGTTTTCAGGTCTTGAAAGCAGGAAAAGACGAACCCTGTATCCATGATTCAGGAGGTGTCTTGCAATTACAAAACCGTCACCACCATTACCCCCTGTTCCAGAGTAGATGGACACCTTCTTCTTGTCGGGATACTTGGCTATAATGTAATCTGCAATTCTGGAACCCGCATTTTCCATAAGCACCAATGTCGGTATGTGATTGTATTGGGTGTTTCTGTCAGTTGCCCTCATATCCATTGGTGTCAATACGTTCTTCATCAGTCACACCTCATTCCAGCAGGTTAATCCTGTACTTTCCAAGACTTCCATCATAATTTCCGGCAGAAATCTTAACAACACCTGGTATTGTCTTAACGGCACTGATAGCACTTTGTGTAGCTGTCCTTATTTTCTCTTCAGTCAGGCCGTCAAAGACAATTTCATATACTCCCTCGACATCCTCAGACAATTTGCTTTCTACCGTGTTCTTTAATGTAGGACAATACTCCTCGTTAGTTGTAGCGTGCATGAACTTGTACTTTTTAGAACCGACCTTGGAACCTGAAGCTACAATACCACCAGGAAATGGGGTTATAACACCCTCAACCTGACTTATAGCATTAACAGCTGCTTCAGCAGCCATAAGTGCTGTTGCCTGTGTTTTGGCCATGATGAAAAGGTTTCCCCCTGCCACGGCATCCACGATTCCAAAGTCTTCCTCTATAAGGAAATCCCCGCTCATGACAGGAATTCTGTACATGGTCCTATCATAGAGTTCTACTTTTTCCTGGTAACCATCTGCAAAGAATGCTAGCTTGAAGCCAAGATTATCTGTCACCTCACTGTCGGCAAGGTTGAACACTGCAGTGGTGGCAGCGGTAAGTACGCACTGACCTATTCTTTCAAGTAACTGTTCCTTAACGTCATCAGTCCTGTTCTGGCATATGATAATCGAATAACCAGGTCTTCCGTCGGGCGTCTTCTCCGGAGGTACATAAGAATCAATGCCTGCCTCTGCAGGACATCCAATGAATGATGTTGCAAAACCAGTTGCTTCTGTAGCGGCAATATGTGCCAAGTTTTTTGTTGCTGCAGTAATCAGTATGTGTGCAGCTTTAGTTGAAAAAGCTTCTGCATAAGTATTTTCTATTATAATCATATTATATTACTCCAAATGTTAAAATGTATAAAAATGAATAAAAAAAAGATTGTTAAGGGTGGTTAAACAAATTATTCTAACCCTCGTCACCAATATGGTCAAGAACTCCTGTTCCAAAGAACGGCAGTAGGATGACACCGATAATGATAACCATCCACAATGATATCATACGCTCTACCAGTGTAGCGGCCGTACTGATGGAAGCCGTGACACCTGCCATGGAATACAATAGAATCATGACACCATCTATAGAACCAAGACCTCCAGGCAGTGCCGGTATGATACCTATGAGTGTTGAAACAAGGAATACGGCTGCTACCATTCCAAGTTCCACATGAACACCAAAGGCCATGAATACAATATACACCCTTATCAGTTCCAAAAACCATACGACAAAGGATATTATCGTTGCAATAATCATCAGTTTACGGTCTGCCATGATATAGCGCAGACTGTTCTGAAAACCTACAAGAGAAGTTTTGGCAGTGTTTTCATACTTGTCCAGGTCTCTGGATAAAATCTTCCTTAACTGTCTGAAAACCCATTCAATGGTTCTTATTCCCACAACCTCATTGAAGCTTATGTAAATGATGAATGCCAATGCGAGTATGAAAAGAACCAGTGAAATCAGCAGCACCGCAAATATTGTTGTATTAAGATGTAACTTGAACATTAGGTATGATATTGCGAATATTGCCAGTACCATGAACGGAACTGTGTCAAAGAGCTTGTCACCCATTACTGTTGCGAAAGTCTTCTTGAATTCCACGTTGGAACTTCTGTTTAGCATGTAAGCCCGTACAGGTTCTCCCCCGCTACGTCCACTTGGTGTCAGGTCATTGACTGCCAGACCCACAATCGTCATTGCAAAGAGTGATAATTTATTGTGAGGTATGTCCAATGAATCACATATAACACTCCACCTGAAGTTCCACAAGGCCAGGATAATAAACTGAACAACAATAGCCAATATAACATAGTTAATGTTGGCCGTTTTTAACGCATCGAATATTTGGTCAGGTCCCACATACATTACCATCAGAACAAGGGCTACAACGCCCACCAACAGTAATGATCCTACTTTTTTATAATCCATAACTATCTACCTAAACCTAACTCTATAATCAAGTTTCCTCATTACATATAATATTTAATTTAAGTGTTTAATAATTTTTATCAAAATAATTTAAAAAAATATAGAAAGTGTATATCAGTAATTCTTTGGCATCCCATTGTAAATGTTATTATTTTTCCTGCCATTTATTTTGTTATTAAAATGCAGCAAATATAATAAAATAATGAAATGTGAAGTCAGAAAATATTATCTTTAATGAAATTATCGTACACCCCCAAAATAAAGGTATAATATAATAGAATGTTTAAATATTCCTTTTATAATATGTATTATCATAAGAAAAGTAATATTTTAAACAAAATTCAAAAAAGGTGAAACATGAGAAAAAATAACATGACTAAGATTTTATTATTCATTTCACTATTAATATTGCTAGTAGGAATATCTTCCGCTACTGAAAACAATAATGACACAACTAATTCAATAACTGAAGAATCAGCAACTAGTGTCAATACACATATGAATAATAATCAGGTCAACAACTATGATAACTCAAAAAGCATAGAAAAAACAAATGAAACTAATGTTAAAACTTCAACATCAAAGAAAACATCAACAATTACAGTAGGAAGTACTAAGAATGTTTATGTTGGAGATACGGTTTCCATATATGGAAAACTATCCTCTAACTCAAAAGATATAGCAAATTCACACATTACTTTAAAGATAGGTTCACAAACATATAATCTTACAACAAGCAAATACGGAAACTACAACTTAAAAATTAAAACAACAAAAGCAGGAAAAGAGACTGTTACGGCTATATTTTCTGGTTCCAAGCTCTACAAAAATAGTACTGCAACAACAACATTTAATGTGAACCAGAAAACTACAATCCTTACACTCGGCAGTACTAAAAGCGCATATGTCGGAGACAAAGTATCAGTATATGGAAAACTATCAGCACGAGGAAACGGACTAGCATACGCACCAGTAACAATAACAGTTGACAAAAACAAATACACCACTACAACCAGCAAATACGGAAACTACAACATTAAAGTATCAAGCTCAACATCAGGTACAAAGACCATAAATGCAATCTATACGGGCACTAACATTTATGCTAAATCAAGCAATACGACAACATTCCAATCAAATAAAAAAACAAGCATTATAACATTAGGAAGTACTAAGAGCTTATATGTTGGAGATACTGTATCGATTTATGGTAAATTGTCAGCCCGTGGTATCGGCCTTGCATATAAAGAAGTAATATTAGATGTTAAAGGTGAAAAATACTATGTCACCACCAGTAAATACGGAAATTATAATCTTAAAATAAAAGCAGAAAATGAAGGTTTTAATTATATAACAGCTACTTATGATGGGACAAACATTTACAGTAGCGATAGTGCATACACATACTTCCAAGCAAATAAAAAGACAAGTGACATAACATTAGGAAGCACTAAAAATGTATATGTTGGAGGAAAAATTTGTATCTATGGAAAGTTAACGGCAAATGGAAAAAATCTCCCTTATCAAAAAGTCACAATAACAGTAGATGATGAAATAAAATATAATGTCACCACGACAAAATATGGAAACTATAACTTAAACATAACAGCTACAAATGAAGGATATCATTACATATATGCTAAATACTATGGATCAAATGCCATAACAAGTGATAGCAATTATACCGGATTTTATGCAAGTAAAATGAATACAAAATTGACAATTGGTTCTGCAGAAACTGTTATTCGTGGACAGGAATTTAGTGTCTATGGAAAACTAACTGCAAACGGAAAAAATTTAGCCTATAAAGATGTAGAAGTACAAGTCGGTGGAAATACATACCATGTAACAACATCCCAATATGGTAATTATAAAATAAATGCCGTAGACGGAGGTCATGGAGTAAAAGGAATAAGTGCTACATTTTATGGAGATGAATATTATCTTAATTCAAGTGCATCCAAATCAATAAGTGTTCAAGATCCTACTATAGAATTATATACTTATAAATTAAAAGATGGAATTCCACAAAGTACTAAAAAAGTTGGAAATGATCTTTTCATGACATGGTATCAAACATTCGATGGAGCATATGATAAAGGAGTTCATATAGAATTAATAAACTATAATTCATCAACAAATACATATCATACTCCACAACACGCCATTATATATTCTTTCTTCTATTTCAAGGATAATGCTGGAAATGTTATTAGAGATTCAGCTGAAGAAGGAGATTCAACTTACCGGTACCATAATTTAATATCAGGTTACACCCCATATAAAATCTTAATAAGTTACTGTGACGTTGCAGAAGAGAATATTAAATTATTTTGAAAATAATTATGAAATAATCATATATATGCAGAAATATTAACATAAATCCCCCCCCCCCAATTCCTTTTTTTAGTGAGAATGTACGACAAATCCAATTAAACACATCACACCCTATTAATTCTTCTTATTTTTAATATAATTTATCAAGTATTTTTATTTTATCATATAATTTCTAATTGACTTATTTCAGCAATATTAATGCTTTTAAACATTAAGCAATTAATCTTATTGAAAAAAAAATATTTTTCAAACCAAAATCATAATCATAACAAGGATTCAACCTTCAAAGAATATATGCTTAACAAATAAAATAACAGGAAAAGTAATAACACAACAAAACAATAATAAATCTAACTTAAAAATAACGGAATAAAAACATTAAATGTTAAATTAATTCTACGGAAGAAATATCTAAGCAACCCAATAATTGTCACACCACCTTAAAATGAAATAAAAAAAGGGAGAGACAGTTATTTCACAATACATAAGGGCAAATATGCAAGAATTGCCGAAACTATGACTGCAAGGAGTGTCGATCCCAGGAAAATTGAATCAAGAAAGCTTGCCGCCTGATATGTGAGAAAACCTGCTAACCATGCAAAGAGGTTCCACCTCCAGAAAACTACAGATGATGATTTCCCTTTATAATAGAATACGACGAGCAATACCGCGGCCATCGGAGCAAACACGGATGCTATTACATAGAGGAAACTTATATAATGATTCATAATGCCTGAAATTGCAAGTACTGCACTGAGGCCACTGACTATGACGCCGCAGAGTTTTGGATTTAATCTGTTATATATTGCCTTTGCAGATTCACCTGCAGAGTTTGCTGCAAGAAAGTTTGTGGTGACGGTGGAAAGAATCATTATGATTACGCCCGGAACTCCGAGACTTGCCATGAGAATAGCCTGAGCAGTATTGGATGCTCCTATGCCCGCAATCTCCACTCCTATGAAGTACATCCAAAGGCTTGCAACGGTGTATGCAATTGCTGATACTGCAGTTGCATTAACTGGACTTTCAGCATCCTTCGTATAGTCCGATATTACGGGCAGCCATGAAATAGGCATTGCAATTGATATTTCGAAAATGTTCCAGAAGGACAGTTGTGAAGATTTAACGGCAGGCACAAGACCTGTAATGTTCAATCCATATAATCTGAATGTCAATACCAGAAGAAGCAGTGAAAGAACTATCATTACAAGTGTCGTTATCTTTGATGAACGTTTAAGTCCAACATAAACCCACAAGGCAACTAGTACTGCCAGTATTATGCAAGTTAATGGAAATGACAGTGAAAGGTTCAGGCCAGCAAGGGCTGCTGCCCCCTGAGCGTTGAGTACTGCTATCCATGCAATCAGCTGGAGAACGTTTAGTGTTGCAAAGAACTTGGAACCATAGTTTCCGAATGCTGTTCTGGTGGTTTCCATGGCATTTTGTCTTAATGTTGCTCCGATATATCCAACAAGAAAAAGCATTATTCCTCCCAGAAGATGTCCCAGTATGAGTGGAATCCAGAGAGATTGCTGTGAGGACATTGCACCGATTCCTATTCCAGCCTCGATTTCTGAAACCGAGATAGCAACTCCAAACCATATTACGCCGTTGGCGAATATTCCCGTTCGATTATCCATGTATTTATTTCACCCTATATTTTTCTTGTGTAATATCTTTGACTTTCCTAGTATAAAAATATAACACTGTTATATACCAATAGAGGACAAAAAGAACTACTAAAAAAATAAATACATAAAGCATATAAAAAAATAAATAGAACAAACAGTGAAGGAAGAAAAAACAATGACAAACGTGATAATAGTAGGAGGAGGACGAGTAGGCATACGCCTAATCAAAAACCTAAAAAAACGAGCAGGATATAACATAACCCTCATCGACAGCCACAAGGAAATAATAGAAAACATAAAACAAAAATATCCTGACATCAACATCATAACCGGAAACGCAACCAAAAAGGAAGACCTTGAAAAAGCAGGAATAAAAACGGCAAACATAATAGTAATCGCAACCAGCTCAGACGAGGCAAACCTACTAATAGGAATCACATCACAGAAATACGAAAACCTCGAAAAAGTAATAGCAAGAACCTCCAACCCTTCACACATAAAAATGTTTAAAAAACTAGGACTGAACGAAGTAGTAAGTCCCGAACTGGAAGCATGCAGCAACATCGAAAAAATGATACTTCCTGACAACATAACAGAACTGGCAGTAACCGGAAAAGGAGACATGGAACTGGCAGACTTCACAGTAAACTCGAGTAAAGTCATAGGAAAAAGCATAGGCGAAATAAGTCCAAACAAAGACTTCATGATAGTACTATGCAACAAAAACAACAACATACTAATAGCCGAAAACAACATAATACTGGAAAAAAATGACGTAGTAAGCGTGATAGTAAAAAGCAAGGCCATGAAAAAAACAAGAAAATACTTCACAAAAAGCGGAATACTACCAATCTAAAAATAGAAGAAAGGGAAAATTATAATCTGGAAGCAATCATTACAGACAATGCAATCTGTTCAGAAACCTGGCTGATAGCATAAGGACCATGACCTGAAAACAGCTGAACAGCATCAAGATCAGCAATCTTAAGAATAGACTCCCTCATCTGCTCACGATTACCAGTAGGAAGATCAGTCCTTCCAAAGTTACCACCTGAAAAGACCGTATCCCCACTTATAAGACTTTTACCATCAAACAGACAGATACCACCACGTGTATGGCCAGGAGTGTGAATAACCTCAAAGTCACCAACCATGTCACCCTCATTGAGCTCCTTAATATCAAGATCAGGAACCGCCATACCAAAAGAAGAAGCGACAGTAGCATCAGCATCCTTCTCTAAAACGCTCTGCAAGTCTAATGGATGCATATAAATTTCATAACCGAACTCATCCTGCAGGGCCTTATCAGCACCCATATGATCAAAATGACAGTGAGTATTCACAATCTTCTTAATATCCGTCATTTCAAGACCAGCAGCCCTGATTTCATCCTTCAAATAATCCAGATTTTCACCGCTTCCTGGATCAACGATAACATCACCAATAATATACGTGTTAGAATCTCTACCTTTTCCCATAATAATAATTATATCATCAACTTTATCCATAAAAAATCACCTTATCTCATACACTAAACCATAACAACCATAAATTTTACCTAAAAAACGATAACAATTGTCCTTATCCATCGTAAAGCCCAGATTCTCATAAAACTTCAGCAAGTGCCTTTCACCATAGTTAACATCCAGGCGGACAAACCTTGCATTATGAACCCTGGCCTTCTGCTTGACTTTTTCAACGAGTTTACTGCCAAGACCCTTCTTCCTGTATTTCATGAACACATAAAGATTTCCAATATAATAATCATAGCCATGAATTCCGGAGGCAAAAAACATTACCAGCAACTCATTCAACAAAATCTTGGACATATTAGTAAATCCAGTATCCAACAATGCATAAACAGTATATTCCAATGAAACATCCCTGGAAAAATATGAAACTATAAAACCTTCCATATGATCATTGTCATCACAGACAACAGTAACGAAGTCCCTATGGAAAGGATTGACATATTTGCTGTCAATAAGTAATTCAATAGCTTTAACTGCCCTGTCACTGTTTTTGAACAATAGATTGAAAAGTTTCATGTCAGTCGAGTAAATACCGTTGGCTACAAGGTTAATATCATCGGAATCATTCATCTTTCTAAAATGTGTCATTTAATCAACTTTCGGAATTTTCTATTTGATAATACATTTATACTACAAGATATAAAATTTTTAATATTTTGTCAAACATACTTAAACCTATGCAGACAAAGACAATTCTTCTAAATGATATAGATTATATAACACGTAACGATAAACCCATCATCCGACTCTTCGGAACAGACCCCCAGAGTAATGCCAATATTATAGCATATGACAACACTTTCGTACCGTACATGTACGTTCTGGCCTACGATACAGAAAAATGTATCGAACAGCTGGAAGAGATGGGACTGAGGAAGCTTGAAGTGGTAAGCAAGATAGATATTGGTGTTGAAAAAGAATTTATCAAGATAACACTGACGCACCCGCAGGAAGTGCCAAAACTCAGAGACTCAATAAAAGACCTTAGTCAGGTCAAGCAAATACGTGAATATGACATACCATTTTATAAAAGATACCTCATAGACAAACAAATAACTCCGCGAAATATCATTAAATTGAATGGACACATAATTGACAAGGAAGTTTACGGTGACATGGATATAGACGAAGATGTAATCCTATTCAAAATGGAAGAAAAACCTGTCGACACAGGGAAAACATTGACCCGAAACAAGATATTGAGCTTCGACATAGAAGTGTACAATGCAGAGGGAATGCCGAACGCGGAAAGTGACCCCATAATAATGATGAGTCTCAGCGGAAACTACGGATTTGACAGGGTACTTTCGACCAAGAAATCAGAAAAATCATATGTCGAAACTTTAGAAACAGAAAAAGACATGCTTAAAAGATTTGTCGAAATAATAAAAGAAGAAAATCCTGACCTGCTTGTCGGATACAACTCAGACAACTTTGACCTGCCATACATCAAAAAAAGGGCAGACGTGCTGAAAGTAAAACTGAAACTCGGAATAGACAACAGCTCAATCCGATTCATGAAACGAGGATTCAACAATGCAGGAGTGATAAAAGGAAGAGTGCATGTTGATTTGTACCTCTTAATCAGACAGTACATGAGGCTTGAAAGATACACTCTGGAAAGAGTCTACGAAGAATTGTTTGACGAAGAAAAAATAGACGTTCCAGGTGAAAAAATATACCAGTACTGGGACAGTGATGATGAACGCCTTGAAGAACTCTTTGACTACTCAATGGATGATGCGATAAGCACTACAAAGATAGGCGACAAGATTACGCCATTAACCATAGCTCAAAGCAGACTTGTGGGCCAGCCCTTATTTGATATTGCACGGATGACGACAGGACAGATGATAGAATGGTACCTGATGCTGAAAGCATATGAAAAAAACAATATAGTGCCGAACAAGCCATCAAATAATGAATATAATGAAAGAAGAATGGCAAAACGTAATGAAGGAGGATATGTGAAGGAACCTGAAAAAGGATTGTTCGAACATATTGCTTACCTTGACTTTAAGAGCCTGTATCCGACCATTATTATTGCTCAAAACATCTCCCCTGACACTATTACGGATGGTGAAGGATTAAGTGAGGATGAATACTTTGAATGTCCTGAGAATGGTTATAAATTTAGAAAGGAACCTAAGGGATTTATACCTTCCATCATAGGCAATATTTTGGATGAAAGACAGAAAATTAAAAAGTTGATGAAGGAGGAAAGTGTTCCTGAACAGAAAAAGGCTTATGATTTCGAACAGCAGGGACTTAAACGTTTAGCTAATTCCATGTATGGTGTTTATGGTTATTCACGTTTCAGATGGTACAAGAATGAGTGTGGTGCTGCAATTACTGCGTGGGGTAGGGAATATATTAAGGATGCTATGAAAAAGTCTGAGCAGTATGGTTTTAAACCTATTTATGCAGATACTGATGGTTTTTATGCCACTTATATCGGTGACTTGGATTAATGATTAATAGAAAGAATTATATATTACCTATTTACATAAATAACTTTATATCCTAGTAAGATTTGGTCTTGGCATTTTTTACATGATTGGGGTTATAGTGTAACCAGGCATCATCTGGGACTCCAGTTGTCTTTGAAGAAAGTGCGCACACTGAGGCATAACGATGATGATCAATTGGAGTGCTGAGACAAGAGAAATCCTAGGATCAGGGTTCAAATCCCTGTGACCCCATTTTATTAGCAGAAATTCTTTTTTTTATCGACGATTGTTAATACTTTTATACTTATATTTATTACTATTTTTTCAAGAAAATTTATATCATATTTCAAATAAAATAAATAATAACTAATAATAATCCTTTTTAAAAAAGAGGGGGTGTTAACTTTAGGTACACTTAAATATATGAATTTCAATTCCCTGATAGGTGAAATAGGAATAGTCTGGGATGATAGTACACAGATACTCAAACAGGTACTGCTACCGGAAATCTCAACCAGAAAACAGAACTATGGAAACATCAATTACAGCGGAGTAATTCTTGAAGAAACACCAAGCGATATAATATACAAAATAATGTATGACATTAAAGACATAATACTTGGAAAAGAAGTACATTTTGACATAGACAGACTGGATTTAAGCGAATTAACACCATTCCAACAGCTAGTACTGACCAAACAAAGTGAAATTCCATATTCAAAGGTAACATCATACAAGAATCTTGCTCAACTGATTGACAAACCAAGAAGTGCCAGACCTGTAGCAAACGTATTGTCAAACAATCCCTTCCCACTAGTAATTCCATGTCATCGAACCGTAAAATCAGATTGGTCCGTCGGAGGATATGCCGGAAGCAATGACGGATACTACAAACAGTTCCTACTGGAAAACGAGGGAATAAAAATAAATAATGGAACAATATCCAAGGAATTCAGATACCCTAATAAACAACAAAAAAAATAACTCTTTTTCTTTTCTTTTTAACCGAATTTAAAAAAAAATAATATTAAAATGGTGGTTATTTAGACGGCTTCTTAATAATAATCTTCTCAGCAACAATCTGTGGAGGAATAGTATTGGTCGCATCACCAACCGTGAATACGTCAATCTTACAACCCTTAGTTAACTGATTCATACTAGCCTGAACCTGCTGATTGTCAGCAGCCTCCTTATAAATCTTGGTATTGTTAGTAATGATAATACTCATGTTAGTAGATTTGGAATCATCCTGAACATACACTGAACCTATGGAATTGTTAGTTAAATTAGCACTGGTAGTATTACCCATCACATTACCTGTCAAGTCAGGTAACTGATCCATAGTAGCAGCATACGTACCATAAACTATACCTGCCAAAATAACAATCATTGCTATCATCTGTAAAGGAGTAAGCTTCATAAAAAATTTTTCCCCAAAAATATTTAATTAATTAACTATTTGTAATTATTCATATAATTATTTTATTAACCCACCCAACAATATCCTAACTATCAGTGAATATTTTTTTCATAAGAAAATATACTCTCTCTAAGAAAAATAATCTCTTAAAAACAATAAATCAAAGACATTTAAAGTAATCAGTAAATAAAATAAGCATCAAGGAGTTTAATAAAAAAAAAATAGTTATAAGAAGATGTTAAATCAACTTATATCTTTTCATCCTCATCAAGAGCAACTCTCATAGTATCAGCATCTTGAGGCATGTATCTTAAGAAATCATCTGCAGCTCTTCTGACATCAGCTGAACCAATAATGTAACGACCAGCAATAATAATATCTGCACCATTATCCAGAGCAGTGTTAACTTTTTCAGGAGTTATTCCACCAGCAACTGCAATTAAACCACGTTCACCAAGTTTAGCTTTAATGTTTTTAATGTTACCCCATTCGGATTGCTGTTCATTATCATTACCACTCATGGTCTCAGTATCAATGTTTCTGTGTAATAAAACTATGTTAGGTTTTAATTTAAGACCATCTAACTTTTCAGGAATGTTTTTAACGTTCATCATATCAAGAATAGAATATACACCCTGTTTAGTACATTCATGTATAGCTTTCTCAATAGAGTCATCAGTACCTAAACCGGATATTGCAACTGCATCTGCAGTTTCATCCGCTGCCATTTTAACTTCTACTCTTCCAACATCTAATGTTTTTAAATCAGCAATAATGAAAGCTCCAGGCCTTTCCTCTCTGATTTTACTGATAATTTCTACACCGAACTTTTTAACAAGAGGAGTACCAGCTTCGATTAAGATTCTTTCACGTTTAGGTAAATCTCTTATGATACTGCGCATTTTATCTTCATTATCAAGATCCAATGCAACTTGTAAGTAAGGTGGGTTCCATAATTTCATAGCTTTGAATCCCATTATTGGATGTGTTCCCCTGTCTTTTTCAGCTAATACTTTATCAATTGATGGATATTTATCAAATGCACGTTTAATTGCAAGTTTTGTAGCTCCATAATTGTATTGGTAAATTTTACGGAAATCCTTAGCTGAAGGATCAATAAATACGTTAACCATCAACACAATGTCTTCAACCATATCTCTTGGAATAATTTCTTCCTCAACCGCATCGGCAACAGCTCTGGCTACTGCAGTCTGAGCAGGACCAAAAATTTTACTTGCATCATTCAAGTTCTGCACAGTTACCTTCGGTACGATAAGTGTTGCAGGTTTTGTTGGTAAATTCGGTCTTACAACAGATAATAATGGTGTGTGACCTACAGACATACTTGCCATGTTAGTTGCAAATGCTGTTCCTACAGGACCACTCTTATCTCCAATTATTAAATCGATATGAGCTAATTCAGGCCCATCACCAATTAAAGCTTCTCCTATTTCATACATAAGTTTTTCTCCATTAATTTTATAACAATGATCCATTGTTAGATCATTAGATATTGGCTTTCAAATCAAAATTCTATTATGTTATACTATATGTAATCTTTCAATAATATAATTGCCTATTAAAATAAGTTCTGGAAAAAATATTATAATAAAAACATGAAAAGTAATAATATGATTAAAGAAATGGTGAGAAAAGATGAAAATTGATACGCACATTCACAGCAAATACTCAAAAGATTCAATAACGCCCCTGGAAGATATAATAAAATACAGCCAGAAAATAGGATTAAATGCAATAGCCATTACCGACCATGACGAAATAGAAGGAACATGGGCCGTAAGAAAATGTGAACACGAAGGACTGCTCTTGATACCCGGAGAAGAAGTCAGTACAACAGAGGGACACATTGTAGCATTGGGAATAACCGACTACATCAAACCACTGCAAACACCCGCAGAAACAGTTGACCAAATACATGATTACTCAGGAATTGCCATAGCAGCACACCCATACTGTTACTATAGAAGCGGAATTGGCGACATTGTCAGAAAACTTGACGTGGACGCAATGGAAACCAAGAATTCCAGATTTATCCTGGGCGTATCCAATTATCTTGCAAAAAGAGTGTCACAAAGCAACAACATACCAGAAATAGGAGCAAGTGACGCACATTTTCCAAAGGGAATAGGTCGCTGCTATACCGAAATTCCAGAATGTGACAGCGTTGACGAAATATTAAAAAACATTAAAAAGGGAAATACCAAGGCTCATGGTGAACGTACACCAATGAATCTTATAATAAAAGAAGTAATAAGAAAAAAAGGACGAAAAACCAAGCCAAAAGTTGAATCAGAAGTATAAATACAACTGATACTCATGATTGTCAACTACACGTACAGAACTTATCACCCTATGATATGAATCGGCATATTCATATGCAAGCGTCTTGCCTATAGTGTTGTCCTTCAAATGATACCTGTAGTCTGACAATACTGTACGGGTAACATTTTTTGCAGTGGCATCACCATCCGAGAGAGCCAAAAGCAGACTTTCATTACCGATTCTTGTAGATGCCAGAAGATCTAATGCCTCCTGTGCACTATCATAGTCAGATACATAATCATCTTCCTGGCCCGTCACATAAACAATAGCAGCCAGAACCACAAAGAGTATTATCAGTGCCATTATTGCATCAAACAGCAATATCTGTCCATTTTCATTCATATTTTTCCCTTATCCACCTCACTACATTATTTTTCTTTTGAATAACTTCCAGTGTTGTTCTATCAATTATTTCCTGCCCCTTACTGAAGTCGACATTACCTATTTCATCCACAACCTTTTTAACAGGAGTATATGCTGCTTCCCTAAATTTTGGTTCCAAAGTCCTGATATTGGAATCTGAATCCTCTATTACGCATTTGCCGCTTTCGTCAACATATCCTATGACTGCCGACTTAATGTTTTCCTCCTCAAGCTTATCCATGACAAGCTCCGAATCATCAGGTGAGCATATGATCATTATTGCATCGATGGAAACACCCAATGGGTCAATGTCAAGTTCATCAAGCATCCTGTAGACTGTAGGATTTATAAGCCCGATAATCTCATCCTCATATAGATGTATCCCAAGTCCGGTAGAGTTGTTTATCTCATTGACATCCCCGTTTATTCCACCGTTTGTTATGTCGGTCATTGCATGAATCTGTGTAATAGTGTTTAGTATTTTTGAGGCCCTGATAAACTGAACATTCAACGTTTCTTCGATGACTTCAGGATAGTTGTTGTAAATTGCCGTGGTGGTTATGGTTCCTCCCCCGGAGCCTTCAGTCATTATTATCCTGTCACCTGCCTGTGCCTGGCTTCTTGCCGTCGGTACCGCTGACGAGGTTCCTACTGCTCCGACAGCTCCCACCAGACGATTGCCCAGTACCATGTCACCACCTACCCGAAGGGTGCTTCCTGAAACAAGGGGCACTCCCGTCAGTTCACTGACAGCACATATTCCCGCAGTATAGTCCAATATTTTTGCAATATCACCGTCATCTGCCTGGTGGATGTCACTTATCAGTGCAACAGGTTTTGCCCCCATTACACATACGTCCCTGAGTGTTGCTCTTGCCGTGTGAAATCCTGCAAGAAATGAGTAGTCTCCCAGTCTTGAATGAATTCCGTCTATGGCGGTTGTCACGTATTTTGTGTTGTCATCTATTTCTACGACTCCTCCATCATCCTGTGCTGTAGGATTGACTATGGAGTCAACTTTTGTATCCTTGATTATCTGGGCTATCTTGCTGTGTACATAGAAGTCTCCCTGTCCGCGTGAACCTACTCCAAATTCTCCCATGCCAATGTTTGTCTGTGGCGTCTGAAGTATTGGAGTTTTGTGTAACTGTTGTGTTGTCTTGACTTCATCATAGACTGCCTGAGCAAGCCTGCGTGATGTTGACGTTTTTGTGTCCTTGTAGTATTCTATTATTTGACTTAGCTTTTCTATTATTTCCTCTTCCGTTTTTGAGTTTTTCAAGCTTTTTTTCACGTATTCTTCCATGTCCATAACAGCACCCCAATTAATAATTTTAAATAAAAAAGTATGATAATACTTTTATCACCCACAAGTAATAAAATTGTCGATGAAAAACACCTAATCAATCAGATCAACAAAATTTCTCAAAATGCCAAGACCAACCCTACCACTCTTCTCAGGATGAAACTGAAGAGCAAACAAATTATCACGGCCAACAGCAACAGGAACATCCATACCATAATCACAAAACGCAGTGACAAAATCGGCACATATAGGATCCACATAATAAGAATGAACAAAATACATGTACTCCCCATCAGCACCATCAAGAATGCTCACATTATTAACATCAGTATCATTAACACAAATCCTATTCCAGCCCATATGAGGAATCTTAAAAGACCTGTCAAGATCAAAACGTTTCACACAACCCTCAAACAAACCCAGACCATCCACGCCAGGACTTTCCTCACTAGAATCAAACAAAAGCTGCAAACCAAGACAAATACCTAGCAAAGGCCTGTCAGAACGAACATGATCACATATAACATCATTAAAAGGAGCAAGATTATTCATAGCCACACCAAAAGAGCCGACACCAGGAATAATTAAAGCATCAGCACCTGCAAGAACAGACTCATCAGAACTGACAACAACATCCTCACCAATACGACTGAAAGCATTACGAATACTGCGCAAATTACCGCTACCATAATCAACTATAACAATATCACTAATAATAA
>CAZUHM010000012.1:0-25783 GCA_964620575.1 uncultured Methanobacteriaceae archaeon
TTCCTCTGTGCCCTAAAGAGGACACAGTATCCTCGCCGTAAAAAAAGATGAAAATTGCGTCCTTGATATGTCAGATGATTCTGACTTCGATTTTTCTAAAAAACTGGGAATTACAGACAACTTATACATAGATACGGGAATAAATCTACGATGGCTAAAACGTTTCAACCCTAAAAATCATGTTATATTCTAAATCCACTTATCAACACTTTTTTTATCAACAAAATATTAATTATCTGCTTTTCACGTTATAATTTTCTAAAAAATAGTTTATGGTGGGTATTCTGTTGTTAGAATACTCCACCTCCTCCTCCACCGAATCCACCAGATCCTGGTCCGCCTATGTCACCAAATGATCCTGTGTCAAATCCTGTGTCTTCAAAGTTTGAACTGTTAAAGCCTATTGGAACAAATATCCTGTTGATATGGTAGAATCCCCAGAAGTATCCTAAGGAAACTACGTCACTGCCTAATAAAATGTCCTCTGAAATGTTGGAGTGTGCCACGTACTTTTTCATGTTTTCTGTTACCTTATCTGCACATCCGAGTGCTGTTGCATATACGAGGTATTTTCCCCATACCTGTACTGATGCTGGTGGTCTTTGCTTGATTAAACTGTAGTCCTTTATGTACTTTTCAAAGTTTTTCCATCTGTCATGAAATTCCTTTCCTTCAGGAGTCCATCTTCCCAATGGTGCATCCACAAAGAAGAATATTACGAGCTGTTCTATGATTAGCAGTATTGCCAATATGTATCCTATCATTACAAATGGTCCTGTTGCGAACATGAGCAGTCCGAATAAGAATGCTACTCCAAGGAATAATGCCAGTATATTATATCCGGACATCAGATTTTCCTTGCTTTTATCATATAATTGTCTTACTCTTGTTCTTGGTACTTCACTATATGCATCTATTTTCCATGCACCCATGAAGTCCCGTAATGATGAATCATATTCTGTTAGTGTGTTCAGTGATAATTTCTGGTCTTCATCCTCAAAGTCCTGAAGGAATTCTATTATGTCGATTTCATACTGTTTCAGTTCTGCTGTATCCCTGTCTATTCTTCTTAGTATGGTGTCTTCTTCATTACTAACGACCATTTTATAGTATTTTCTATCTATCAGGTCAAGTAATGTTGCCGTAAATGCGTTGCCGTCTATTTCTTCAACTATTCCTGGTATCATTGCATTGACGAATACTGGTGAGTCATCGGTTGGTATCTGACTTTCATAGTCCAGGTCGTATGCTATTTTCGGGTTTCTTCCCCATAGCATGTACATTCCTGCAGGCAGTACGAGCATTATTGCCGAGAGTATTGCTGGTATTGACCAGATCATGTTATTGAAGTCCTGCTGATTCTTATAGTCCTTCTGGTCTTTCTCTATTTGTTGTTTTGCATCCTTGTTTATCACATCGGCATTTACACTGCTGGTAAAGTATGATTTCGGCATTAAGAGTCTTTGTTCGACTGATGTTTGTGATGGAATATCTGCATACTGTGATGTCAGAAGGTTGTCCTGTGTCCATGTGCTTTCTTTCAGGTATGTGTCAGGATTATTCCAGTATTCTACTTCTTTTGAGCTTCCAGGTATTTCTATGTATGTGGTTAGTTTATCCAGTGATTCTTCCCATCCGTTTCCCCAGGACATGTACTGCAGTTCTGCTATGTCGTTGTAGATTTTTACTCCTTTCAGAATGTCATAATGGAATATTACTGTAACGTCCGTATCTGACACTTTTTGTGTTTTTGCTTCATCCTTATATAACCATACCTTGATTTTCTGCTGATTGCTGGTTGTCTGAACTTCCACTGTATTATAGTAGCCTGGTGTTTCCACTTCCAGGTTTGTTATTGTCTGCTGTCCACTCAATGGAATTATTCTTGTAACACCATTGACCTGTCCGCTAATGGAATATGTTATGTTGTCTGTTATGGTTGTTGTTCCATCATCTTTTACTGTTATGTGTTCCACGGCCTCAGGCAGTGAATATGATGCTGCAAAAGATAATGGCATGATGATAAATATTAACAGTAAGGCAATTGAAACAATGAATTTCATTCTGTTATTGAATCTCATCTTTAATCATTCCTCTTTAAGCGTTAGTTACTGATTAAAGTATTTAAAAATAGAGTGTTATAAATTTTTCTAAAAAGAAATGGGAGTTGAGGTGTGGTTTTGGATTGGTGAATCTAGAAGGTTCCACCTCCACCACCACCAAATCCTCCTCCACCGGAGCTTCCAATTCCTGAACTTGAATCTGAAGATTCTGATTGAGATAATGTGTGGAATGATGATTCTACATGACTAAATCCATTATAGTATACAAATGATGCTACAGTATCATTGTCGAATGAATCATCTACCATATCCATTGTTCTGAAGTATTTTTTCATATTTTTGGTTACTTCACTTGCACATCCTAGTGCTGATGCATATACCAGGTATTTTCCCCATACCTGTACTGATGCTGGAGGTCTTTCCTCGATTAGACTGTAGTCCTTCATGTACTTTTCAAAGTTTTTCCATTTGTCATGGAATTCCTTTCCTTTTGGTGTCCATCTTCCAGGAATTGTATTAGGTACTAAGAATAATGCTATAGGTGCAAACATGAAAATAAACATTGCAACCATAAATACTTCAGCCAGATAAGATGGTAATACCCCTATGAATACCACTATTAGTACTACAATAAATAGTAGTAGGAATATGCCTGCTAGGTAAAGCAGTAGTTTTGAACCTCTGTTGTCAAAGTACTGTTTTATCCACGTGTCTGGTGTTTCTTCTTTTGCCTGTTTACGCCAGTCTTGTATGAAATTCAAGTATTGTTGGCGGTGTGTTTTTCTACCCACGTATCCTATGGATATATCACCATCTTGTGCAAAGGATGATAAGAATTCTATTAATGACTTTTCATGATTCTTTAAATCTGAGGTGTTTTTATCTGTTTGTCTTATTATTGTGCTTTCTGCATCGTTTGTAACTATTTTAAAGTATTTTCTATCAATTAAATCAAGTATTGTTGCATACATTGCATTATCAGTTATGTCACCTGCATCTCCAGATACTATTGAATTTACTTGTACTGGTGTTGCATCTGTTGGTAAGTCATATTCATATTCTGCATCATAATCGATTTTTGGTTCTCTGCCGAAAAATCCATATATTCCAAATGGTATTAGACAAAGTATGCCCAATATTGCCCAGGCGACTGATGTTATTGTTTTTTGATTGTTGTGTTCTTCCTGGTATTTTCTTTGATCTTCTTCTATCAGTTCTTTTGCATCTCTATCAATTACTTGAGCGAATGTGGTATTTTTGAAGTAGGATGTCGGCATCAATATTCGCTGTTCAAATGAGGTGTGTGCACCGATGTTATCCAGTTTTGTTGTCAGTGTGTCGTCACTTGTCCATTGGCTTGAAACAACGTTGTCTTCAGGGTTGTTCCATAGTTCAGTGTTGTCCTTGCTTCCAGGTATGTGTATGGTTGATTCCATGTGGTCTACGCCTGTCTCCCAATTGTCTCCCCATGTCATGTACTGGAAGTCTACAATATCATTATATATTTTTACTCCTTTTCTTATGGTGTACTTGTATGTTACTGCTACTTTTGCATTCTTTGTTTTCTGGGTTTTGGCTGCATCGGTGTAAAGCCATACCTTTATTCGTGTTGAACCGTTATTTCTGATAATGTCCAATTTGTTGTAATAACCGGGAGTTTTTACTGAAATATTCCTTACTGACTGCCTGCCACTTAATGGAATTTCCCTGTATACTCCATTTACACTTCCTTCTATATCATAAACTATTTTTTCTGTTATTACGGTGGATCCGTCATCATTTACTGTTATGTCCTTTATTACTGAGGGAATTTTAAAGTCTCCTTCCTTGGCAAATGATGCTGGAACTAGTAAAAACATGAGAATTATTGAGATAATCAGTATCTTTTTAATATCCATGAAATTACCTCCCCCTATTTTTTACAATATAATAGTTAATATGATTGGAAGTGATTAATATTTATATCTAAAAAGTAGTGTTTTATCATATGTTTCTTAAAAAAGAGAAGTTTCTAACCAATAGGTTAGAATTTAAGATTAAAAAAGGATTATATTTATTTTTATTAATGAATTATGTATTTTCTAATAGAAAGTATGGCATTAAATGAATTATTTCTGTTATCGTTTTTATTTGTTAATATTAAAGGAATTATCTGACAATCATGTTTTTTTTAATTGTTTTTGAAGTAGGATGCCGGCATGGTTATGATCTGTTCAAAGGATGTGTATGCATCAATGTTATCCACTTTGGTAGTTAACGTGTCATCACTTGTCCACTGGCTTGAAACAACGTTATCTTCAGGATTGTTCTTAAATTCCACATTATCCTTGCTTCCCGGTATGTGTATGACAGATTCAAGATGGTCCACCTTTGTAGCCCATTCTTCACCCCAAGTCCTATAATTTAATACGGCAACATTGAAGTTAAAGCTTACTGCATCACTCATGGTATACTTGTATTTTACGCTGACGTTGGCATCTGAAGTTTGTTGTGTCTTTTCTTCGTCAGTGTAAAGCCATACTTTTATTTTGGTGCTGTTATGGTCCTCTTCTACCTGATATGAGTTATAGTATCCGGGAGTTTCTACTGAAATATCAGTGATTGCTTGTCCTTCCCGTTTTGAGATGTCTCTATAGACTCCGGCAACACTTCCATCAATATCATACTGTATTTCTTCAATAATTACCAGTGAAGCGTCATCTTTTACTGTTATGTCTTTGCTTACCTGTGGGATTTCAAAGTCTCCGTCTGCGGCAAATGATGCTGGAACCAATAAAAACATGAGAATTACTGAGATAATAAACATTTTCTTAACGTTCATCAAGAATTACCTTCCCATTATTATTATTTTGCTTATGATTAAGGGTATAATCAGAATAGTTTATAATAATTTTGAAATAAATGTATGTCAATAATTAAAAATAAAAAAAAAAGAAGTTTCTAACCGTTTGGTTAGAATTGTACATTAGGAGCTGCTCTTGTTCCTTCCTGGGCTTCAAAGAATTCTGCTTTTTCAAAGTGGAACATTCCTGCAATTATACTACTAGGGAATTGTTGACATAGATTGTTGTATTTGAGTACTGTGTCATTGTAGAATTGTCTTGAATAGGAGATTTTGTCTTCTGTATCAGATAATTCTTGCTGTAGCTGGATAAAGTTCTGGTTTGCCTTAAGGTCAGGGTATGCTTCACTTACTGCAAACAATGATTTTAATGCTCCGGTGATCATGTTATCTGCTTCTGCAACTTCCTGTACTGTTGTTGCGTTTGCCATGCTTGCTCTTGCCTGTGTTACCTGGTTGAGTGTTTCTTTTTCATGTGCAGCGTATCCTTTTACTGTTTCAACTATGTTAGGTATTAAATCGTTACGTCTTTGTAGCTGAACATCTATTTGACTCCATGCATTTTCCACATGGTTTCTTCCATTTACCAGACCGTTATAGTATTTGATTAGCAGTAAGACTATTGCTATAATAACAATTACTATAATAATCAGGATTATTAAGCCAATATCCATAAAATACCTCCATCATATTTTATATTAAGATTAATTATATTATTTATCTAAAAAATATATATACTTAATCATAATAATATAATCTAGATATGGAAGGGAGACTGGGCAATGAGTACGTTTAAGGATTTGCAGTTGTTATCGGATGCGGCATATTATGACAGGTGTAATTATGTCAATTATAATGTTGATAACGTGCTGGAGGAAACTGATAAGATTAAGGATGGAATCTATCATGCTAAGGCTGGAAATCGTGAAGTTCCCCTTTTTAAGATACTGATGACTAACCAGTGCAACAATGACTGTGCCTACTGCACCAACTGTATGGGTCATAAGTATCAGCGGGCTCGCCTCAGTCCTGATGCTCTGGCACGCATTTACATGAAATATTATGAGAACAATACTGTGGAGGGATTGTTTCTTAGCAGTGGTATTATCAAGGATGCCGACACTACAATGGAGGAGATGATAGAAGCGGCTCATATTCTCCGTAACAGGTATTCATATAAGGGTTATATTCATCTGAAGATTATTCCTGGTGCCAGCAGGGAGCATGTTAAACATGCCATGCAACTGGCCGACAGGGTCAGTATCAATATTGAAGCTGCCACCAGGGATGGTCTGAGTGATCTTTCAAGTACTAAGAATTATGATAAGGACATTCTTAAACGTCTTGACTGGATTGATAATTTTCACAGAAGGGATCGTAGTCTTGCAAGCAGTGGCCATACCACACAGATTATTGTAGGTGCAAATGAGGAAAGTGATGAGGACATATTAAAACAGGTTTATAATCTGTCTAAGAAATATGACGTGCTGTATAATTACTTCAGCAGCTTCACGCCGGTAAAAGGAACACCCCTCGAGAACCATGAAGCCAACAATCCCCGCAGAACGGGAAGGCTGTACCAGACGGAATACCTCTTTAACCAGTACAATTACACACTGGATGACATAGTGCTGGATGATAACGGATTTTTAGACACTTCCAATGATCCCAAGTATACAATAGCATTGGAACACATGGAGGATTATCCTATAGACGTTAATACTGCAAAGTATAAGGAGCTTATAAGAGTTCCAGGTATTGGTCTTAAGTCTGCCAGACGGATAAGACATCTAAGAAGTCAGGGAGAAAAGATTACCAGTCTTAAACAGCTACAGAAACTGGGTGCCAATATTAAGAAGTGTAAAATATTTGTTAAAGTTGGCGGCTCTTACCAAAGCACATTAATATGAAAAAAAGAGTTAAATGTTAGTTACATATAATTGTAACTATTTTCCCGTAATAGTTTTTAACTGTTGGATATAATTTGTTAAACTATTTATCATAAGTCTTCAAACAATTCCCAGATGTCTGGATACTTGTTTTTAATTGCTTCTTCGAGTATCATTGAAGCTTCATTACTTATGCTGAATTCGGGTGTTGTTTTCTTGAGGTATCTTAGACACGCTGCACTTTTTGCAGACCATAAGCTTATTCTAGGATTTTTTTCTATTTCCTTTTTTATTTCATCAATTTTATCGTCTGATAACTTGAATGAAGTATTAATATCTGCTTTTTTAGATGATTTCTCTTTTTGAACCTTTTTTTCTTTTTTAGGTGTTTTCTTTGATTTGGATTTTGAAGGTTTCTTTATAAGTGCATCTAATCCTCTTCCTAATGCATTGTCTGCCATTATTATTCACCTTCCAGTTTAATTATTTCCTTTGCAAGTTTCAGGTATGCTTTTGTTCCTGAACAGTCTGGATCATATATTATAGCTGGTTTTCCATAGCTTGGGGCTTCTGCCAGTTTCACGTTACGTGGTATTTTTTCATTGAATATGTGTTCCTTGTCCTTGAAGAATTCCTTTACGTTCTTTGTTACGTCTTTTGACAGTCTTGTTCTTCCATCGTATAGTGTGATTAGTATTCCCTTGATTGGACATGGACTTTTTAGTCTTGATTCTACCAGTTTTACTGTTTCTAGTAAATCTGCCATTCCTTCCAGTGCATAGAATTCTGACTGTATTGGTATTATTACACTGTTGGATGCTACCAGTGCGTTTAATGTCAGTATTCCCAGGGATGGTGGTGCGTCTATGAATATGTAGTCGAATCCTAATTCGTATTCCTGTAGTTTTTCGTTTAGGATGTAGGGGTATCCTATTTCCTTACTTAATTCTATTTCTGCTCCGCTGAGGGAGATGTTGCTTGCCAGAGCGTAGAGGTTTGGTACTTCTGTTTCCAGTACTGCGTCCTGGAACGTGCATTTTCCTGTCAGTAGCGTGTATATCGTGTTTTCCACTTCACTTTTCTGGATTCCCAGGCTTGTTGTAGCGTTTCCCTGTGGGTCCATATCTATTACCAGTACTGTTTTTCCTAGTGTTGCAAGTGATGCTGACAAGTTTACTGTTGTTGTTGTTTTTCCGCATCCACCTTTCTGGTTTAATATTGTTATTATTTCTGTCATTTAATTCCTCGTATTTATTTGGGATATTTAATATCTTATGTTAAATTATTTATCCAAGGTATTATTTATAAGTTATAAACGTAAAAGTAAAAAGTTATAAGTTATAAGTTATTATGTTATAAAGTCATTTAACAGCTATGAAAAAATATTATAAAATGGAAAAAAAGAGGAATAAGTTAATGAATTTAGATCATTAATTAGAATTTTACACGTTTTGATACTTTGTATGGTAAAGGTAATGGTCTGTATGGTAATCCAGCAGTTAATGTGTGGATTTCATCAGCTAACTGTTCAACAGTCACTTCTTCTTTAGTATCATCTGCACGTCTATTGATTGTAATAGAATTGTTTTCCACCTCATTGTCTCCCACTACAATTGTATATGGAACCCATTCCTTACCTGCATTTCTGATTTTCTTACCTACACGTTCAGGTGAATCGTCAATATCCACCCTTACATTGGAGTCCCTGATTTCCTGATATATTTTTTCAGCATATTCAAGATGATTGTCAGTAACCGGTATAATTCTTACCTGTGTAGGTGAAAGCCATAATGGTAGGGATGGTTTTGAACCTTTATCCGTTGATGTTTTCTCCAGTAAGCTACAGATAACTCTTTCTAAACTTCCAGTTGGACTGCAGTGGAGGATTGTTGGGTATTGCTGTTCCTCGTTTTCATCAAGGTATGTGATGCCGAATCTTCTGGCACTCTGAATGTCCATCTGTACTGTTGGATTTTCGATTGGTCTTCCAAGATCATCTATTGCAGCAAAGTCAACCTTTGCATTCCAGTAGTGTTTCATCTGTGGAATTACTTCAAGAAGTACAGGTTTTTTAATGTGTTCCCTGACTATTTCTTTTACCCAGTCCTCGTTTTCTGCGAGGAAGTCTTTGGTTACACGGAATGCTACTTCGTAGTGTACGTCTAGGTCTTTTTCTGTCTGTGCACACATGTCGACCTGACCGGCAAATATTTCTTTTGCATGGTCATCATCCAAACAGGCACTGTGGAAGTCAGGCATTGTAAATGCTCTTAGTCTTTTAAGTCCTACAACTTCTCCCTGTCTTTCAAATCTGAAACTTAACTGTGATAATTCGTAGATTCCTACAGGCATGTTTTTCCATGTGAGGAAGGAATCTGCCATGATTCTGAATGCTCCGAAACAACAAGCAAATCTTAACATCAATTCCTTATGTTTGGTTTTTAATCTGTATTGTCTTTCTCCGAATTTTTCTGCGTGTTCTCTTATTGCATGATCTGCAAGGTCATACATTACAGGAGTATCTACAGGCATTGCACCTCTTTCTGTTACGAGCTTGTACACATAGTCTCCAAGCAAGTCTTTAACAAGTTTTCCTTTAGGGTACCATCTGATATGTCCAACATCTGCTGACGGTTCATTGCTTGCCAGTTCTTTTTCCTTCATTAGTTTTACATGTGGAGGAAGTTTTCCTGTGTCTTCGTGTGATTCTCCTTTTTCATGGTTTACTAACTGTTTTAATGTTTTGTTCAGGTAGTTGTATTCGTCAACGTCATATTTCTGTCCATCCTCTTCCAATATGAAGAATTGTGATGGTTCCTTAACTTCCTGTTCTTTTTCTTCCTCTTTTTCTTCCTCTTCGGTTGTTATTGTTCTTGAGAGTTCTGAAAGTGGATGTCCTTTACAGGATAGTTCGAATGACTTGTACCATCCGAATGGTACTCTTAGTACTGCTTCATTGTTGTCAATTAATTCTGCTTCTATTCCTTTGAGAATTTGTTGAGCAACATTGGCATCTGCTAATGATGAACTTAGGTGAGCGTATGGATATACTACTATGTTGTCAGCGTTGACTTTGTTTTGTACGCTTAAGATTTCCTTTACGGATTTGGAAATGATTAACTCTGGGTTTTCTTCATCTTCTGCTTCTACTGCTACAAAACATACTAATGCATTATCTACTCCGTCTGCTCTTTTTTCATCTTCTATGTCTTCAGCTAACTTAGTTTTACTTCTGGTTTTATAACGTAAGTAGTCTGAATGTATCATTAACGTTCGCATTTTATATTATTCCTCCAAATAAAGCGTGATTATTAATTGTTTTTGTTATAAAATGAAAAGTTTTTTTAATTAGAAATAAATTACTAATCTTTATTAGTAGTATCTTTATTATTCATATTATATTAAAATATTTGTTAACTAAAATGGATTTAAAATTAACTTTTTGGTAATTGAGGTTCCATCATAGCTATAATCAGCAGATGATATTGATATTTAGACGTCATTATAAAAATAAGGTTTGGTGGTGAGGTTAAAAGGATATGTTTTTAGGTATTTGTTTTTACATGTATTCTGGTGCTTTAATACCTAAAAGTTTTAATGTATTTTTAAGTGTTATTCTTGAGGCATCCACAAGTTTTAACCTGAATTGTTCATGTTCTGAACCTATTACCTGTTGTGTTTTGTAGAACTTGTTGAATGCTTTTGAAAGACTGAGTGTGTATTCTGTTAGATGATGTACTCTTCTTTCATCTGCTGCCTGTCTGATGATTTCGGTGAATCTGGACAATTCCTTGACAAGTACTTTTTCTTCATCTTCAAGTTCATAGTCACACTTTACTTCCTGGTATTCGTCGAAGCTTGTCTTGGATAGGAGTTTGCATGCTCTTGCATGTGCATATTGTATGGATGCACAACCTCTTTCAAAGTTAAGGGCTTCTTCCCATTTGAATGTGATAGGTTTTTCTGGGGATATCTGGTTTATGTAGAATCTTACGGAACCTACTCCAATAATTTTTGCTATTTCATCCATTTGCTTATCTGTAAGGTCCATGTCACGTTTGAGCAGTTCATCTTTTGCATGTTGTGTTGCCTGTTCGATGAATTCATCTACTGATATGAAGACACCTCTTCTTGTGGACATTGATCCTTCAGGAAGGTTTATGAATTCATAGAATACTACTTCAGGTGCTCTGTTTCCAGACAACTCCAGTGCTAATCCTAATTGTTTGGCTGCAAGTTTATGGTCTGCTCCAAGTATGTCCAGTGAGATGTCGCTGTTTTTGGTTTTGTACTGGTGGTATGCCAGGTCTCTTGTTGCATAGAGGCTTGTTCCGTTTGACCTTCTTAGTACTAGTTCCTTGTCAACGTCATATTTTTCAAGTGGAAGGTAGAGTATGTCTCTTTGTATTGTGAATGGCTGTAGCTTTTCAAGAACATCTGCTACTGAACCGTTTCTTAGGAATGTGCTTTCCCATTTGTATAGGTTCATTTTTATGTTCAGGTCTTTAAGTGTTTGTTTTATGCCGTCAAGACAGTTTTCTACTACAAGTTCAAATGAATCTATGAGTTTCTGGTCTTTTCCGTCTTCATAGTTGTGAAGTATTTCATCAATTTCCTTGTTGTAATCTGGATTTTTCTCTAATTCCTGGTTACACTTGAAATATACCTCTCCAACTGCGTGGTCTATTTTTTTATCGTCATCAAATTCAAATCTGAATTTGTTCATACCCCATACGATAATTGCAATTTGTCGACCCATATCATTAACGTAGTACTGTGATTCTACCTTGTATCCTGCATGTTGAAGTACTCTTTTAAGTGAATCTCCAAGTATTGCATTTCTAAGGTGGCCTACATGTAATGGTCCGTTAGGGTTTGCTGATGTGTGTTCCAAGAGTATTGACTCTTCTTTTTCGGGCAGTTCACCGTATCTTTTATCAATATAATTTACCATTTTTGTTGAAAAGAGTGTGTAGTTTATGAAGAAATTTATATATGGTCCTTTTGTTTCCACTTTTTCAAAGTATAAGGGTAATTTTATGTTTGATCTGATTTCTTCTGCTATTTCTACTGGTGATTTTTTCATTATTCCTGCCAGTGAAAATGCGATGTTACTGGATATGTCCCCCATTTCTGGGTTTGGTGGTTCTTCAAGTACTATTTCTTCGTCAAACTTGACTCTTAACTTGTTTAAAGCGTATTCTATACTTTCTGTTATCTCCTTCTTTAATTTTGAATACATACTAATCCTCCAATTGTTAAATGTTATAATCCTCTAAACCATAGGGTTATGTATCCTATTTTAGGAATGATTAATAGCGTGTCTCCTATCGTTAATACTTTGGACTTTATCTGGCTTGGCTTTACTAGTTCAGGATCTTGTACGTCGTTATTATCTCCTTTTATCGTGTAATATACGTTTCCTGTTGAGTTATCCTTATTTATTACCCTATGTATCACGGGTTCTGAATACCATGATGCATCATATACTACGACGTCTCCTACATTTACATCTGTTACAGGATCAAATTCTTGTATTCCGTACGTGTTTACGTTTTGTGTGGCTACAATATCTCCTCTGTAAAATGCCGGTTCCATACTGCCTGAGACAACTACACTCAGATGTGCTGAGAGTATTATTGCCAGTACCAGAATTATTGCATAACTTAGTATTTCCTTTGCTACAAAATGTTTTTGATCGTTGCTTTGTGTGTTTTGTTTTTGTTTGTTCTTTTTTTCGCGGTTTTTACGTTTTTTAGACAAGAATTCACCTCCATTATAAGTGTTGATTATAATTTATATATGATGTGCTTATTTTAAGACTCCACCTTTATCTGCACTTGTTGCTAATTGCTGGTATTGTCTTAACCATCCTTTGAGGTTTCTTTCTACTGGTTTGATTTGTGAAAGTCTTTCCTTGATTTCTTCTTCTGATAATTCAAGTTCTATGCTTCTTTCTTTAACGTTGATGGATACTATGTCACCATCCTGTATTGCAGCTATTGGTCCGCCTTCTGCTGCTTCAGGTGATATATGTCCTATACATGGTCCTCTGCTTCCTCCAGAGAATCTTCCATCTGTAATCAGTGCTACATGGAAAAGTTCTCTTCCCATGATTGCTGCTGTTGGGTTGAGCATTTCACGCATTCCTGGTCCACCTTTTGGTCCTTCGTATCTGATTACTACAACATCTCCGTCTACGATTTCATCGTTTTCTATTGCTGTTACACATTCTTCCTCTGAGTTGTATACTTTACATGGTCCTGAGTGTATGAGCATGTCTTCATTTACTGCTCCCTGTTTAATTACTGAACCGTTTGGTGCTATGTTACCGTACAGCACTGCTATTCCACCTTCATCTCTTACCGGATTGTCGATGGTGTGTATGATGTCAGTATCTATGTCTGTTACCTGGTCTATGTTTTCCTGTACTGTTTTTGAGGTACATGTTACACATTCTGTGTGTAGTAATGATTCGAGGTTTTTCATTACTGCTGGTATTCCTCCTGCTGTGTCCACATCTATCATTCTGTTGTTTCCACCAGGTCTTATGCTGCAGATGTATGGTACTTCGTGGCTTAGTTTGTCAAAGAGGTCTATTGTAACATCAAGTCCTCCTACTTCATGTGCTATTGCTGGTATGTGTAGGGTTGTGTTTGTTGATCCACCTAGTGCTAAGTCGACTATGATTGCGTTTTCAAATGCTTCCTGTGTCATTACATCGCTAGGTTTTATGTCTTTTTCTATGAGTGTGAAGATTTTTTTAGCTGACTGTTTTGCTACTTCGACTTTCTTTTCGCTTACTGCGTGTGCTGTTGCACATCCTGGTAGGCTCATTCCTAATGTTTCTGTAAGACATGCCATTGTGTTTGCCGTGAATAGTCCTGCACATGATCCTGCTCCAGGACATGCACATCTTTCCAGTTCGTAAAGGTCTTCTTCACTCATTTTTCCGGATTGTGCTGCTCCCACTGCTTCTGTTACGTTGATGAAGTCAACTGTTTCTCCGTGGAATTTTCCAGGCATCATTGGTCCGCCTGTTATGAAGATTGTTGGTATGTCCAGTCTTGCTGCTGCCATGAGCATTCCAGGTACTACTTTGTCACATGTTGGCATACAGATTAATGCGTCGAACTGATGTGCCATTGCCATACTTTCTACTGTGTTTGCGATGATTTCTCTTGAAGGTAGTGAAAAGTACATTCCTTCATGGTTCATTGCTATTCCGTCACATACTGCCATTGTGTTGAATTCGAATGGCACTCCACCTTCTGCTCTTATGACTTCTTTAACTTCCTGTACTAAGTCTTTAAGGTGTATGTGTCCAGGTACAATGTCTGTGTAACTGTTTGCTATTCCTATGAATGGTTTTTTCATGTCATCATCGTTTAATCCGCATGCTCTTAGTAGTGAACGATGGGATGTTCTGTTTATTCCTTTTTTTATATTGTCACTTCTCATTAAAATCATATCCTTTTGTGATTTAAAGAAAGGTTATACTTATTCATACATAAAATTATGTTATGAATTTTCAACATTATATAATATATATTATATTTACAATGACTAATAATGTTTATCAATATCTTAAATTTGAGAATTAGAAAATCGTTGTTCTATTGTTATTTGATGTATTATTTGAAAAAATGCATCATGTAATGGATTTGTAAATAATAAGGTTGAATAGCTTACATCAATCTGTTTATATGGGGTTGAAATCTATGCTTTAACAGTCATATATAATCTTTATTATTTTTTCTTTAATGTTAACTTTTTAACCTACAAAGAGAGAAATATATTATTATAAAATGAATCTTTTAGTGATATAATAAGGAATTTGTGTGGTTGGTTGTATGAGCTTATTTACAATACTTCGTTCAGCATCATTGGAAATATCAGATAACATCATAGAATTAAAGTCTAAAAAGAAAACGGTAAATTATGAAAGGGATGGAGCCACTTCAATTATTATACCAACTGAATTTAAGAACAGTGCACTGATAGAAAAGGCATTGTTTAAGTATGGTCTTAAAACAGCAGGCAATAAAGACGATTTAAATGCAATGCTGGAGAAGGGCAGTATCCGTTTTCAGTTAAATCAGAATACCTTTGACATGATTCTGACAGGAAACTTTGATGATGATGAAACGAAAAGCCTCTATGAAAACATTACACGAGAATATAAGAAGATGGTGCAGGAAGACACATATAACAAGGTGTTGGAACGTTTAAAAAGTAGAAATATGGCTGTTGAAAATGAAGTCATTACCGAGGATGATTCAATCGTGTTGACAGTTACATTATAAGAAAGAGTTTATCTGAAAATTAAATATATAACATTTTTACTTCTTAGGAGGATTTGGTAGTATGAGTAAATTCTGCACTCAGTGCGGTACTGAACATAATGATGATGCCAAGTTTTGCGTAAATTGTGGAACTTCATTTGAACAGAGTACTGTTGTCAATAATGTAGAAAGTAATAATAAAAAGTCCATCGGATGTTTTATCTGTAAAAATAGCATGAAAATAATTGAAAGGGACGGTTTTCTTGGTGGAAGATTCTATGTTTGTGAAGACTGTGGAATTGAATTGAAAGATATGAAATATGATAATGAAGATACGTTTTCCTTACATGACTGTCCAAAAAACACCCGTTTTGACAAGAAATATAAATATAATCCAATGACAATGGATGACTGGGAAAGCATCCTAAACTACGGTTTTTCAAAAAAGGAAAATGAGGAATATGCAAGCTACACGTTTATTGCATCATCACAACATAACTGTCCGTTCTGCAATATTAACTTCAGCAAGTACGAAAAGAAGTCGTTTCTTACAAGTATGACATTGTACATATGTGACAATTGTAAGTTAACATTTCAGAAGGTGGGTGACAAGTATCGTTTCATGAACTACACAAGGGAAAATCCTGAACTATGGAAAAACTATGAGAAGAAGTTAACCAGAGAGGAATGGAATTATCTTAGAAAAAGTGATGTTCAGGAGTTTAATCCTCCAAAACAGGAAGAGGTTATTCTTCCAAAACAGGATGATCTTAACACAATCTCTGAAAGAGAAAATGTTAAAGTGGATATTAATAGGGCAGATATTGATGAATTATCACAGCTACCCGTATTTAATTTAATACAGGCAAAGAAAATTGTTCAGTTAAGACTAACCGGAAATTATGTCCAGTCATTTGATGACTTGAAAAACAAGATAGATATCAGTGATGATGAGATTGAAATACTAAAGGATCATATTATAATAACACAGGTAAACAATTTCCAGGAAGCAAGACGGATTGATATATGATGTCAATATAAAATAACAGGACTTTAAGGTGGAAGGCAAATGTCAAAACAGTTAATAATTAAAATCAGGAAGGATGGAACAATAGAAGCTCAGACCAAGGGCATTAAAGGAAAAAAGTGTGAAGATTACATTAAGCTAATCGAGGAGTTGACAGATTCAAAAGTCGTTGATAAACAGTACACATCCGAATATTATGAAACTGAAGAGGAATTAGTCAACAGTCAAAAGGATACAATTACAAACCAGTAACCTTCTTTACCTACCCCTTTTTAAGAAATAATAAGGTTCACTAATTCAGTTACTCCTCATCATTTCAACAGTTAGTGAATATTAGAGAAAACTCTTAAATTTCTTATTTTATTCTATTAATTAAATTAACTTGAGGCTTTATTGAATATATTTGTCTAATTTAAGTTCTTAATGAATTCAAAAAAAGGAATAGTACTACAGCCTAAAATAAGGATAAATGAGGGAGGTGAGGGATAATCTCTTTATTATTAGATTTTTAGTACGGTAGTCAGTTTATCACTCTGATATAATCCGTTTTCGCCACTATTTATTAATAATTCATAGAGTCCCGGTTCTAGTGTATGGTTAAAGGATACATCTATTGTACCGTTAGTACTGTTTACTCCATTTAACACGGTTTTTCCATTTATTTTTATGGCAAGTGACGTGTTTTTTATCAGTAGTTTTCCTGTTTCATCGGTTATTGTTGCTTTTATGTTGATTTTATTGTTTTTTACTGTTATATTGTCCTCGTTTATTTTCACTGCTTTTTTCTCTAATGTTAGTGTGCCGTTGGCTTCTGTGCGTTGGTAGTAAGTTCCTCCAAATACTGCAGTAAGGTTGTATGTTTTAGCAGTGTAGTTTGCAGTTAATGTGTAGTCCAGTTTTGCTTCTCCGTCTATTACCTGTACTTTTATCGGATTTTCTTGGGCATCTTTTAGTGTGACTCCGTTTAGTTTGAACACTACTTTGTCGCTTTCTATTTTGTCACCTTCTGCGTCTGTGACTTTTGCTCGTATTGTGATGGTTTCGTCTGTTTTTGATGTTATGTCTGTTTTGTCTAATGTTATTGTGGCTTTTCCTGGTGTGATGTTTAGGACGTTTGATTGTTTTGTTCTGCTGGAGGTGTAGTTGGCTGTTCCACTGTATACTGCTTCAACATAAGTTGTGTTTTTCATACATACCTTATGTACTTTGTAGTTTATGCTTGCTAGTCCATTGTTAACAATAGCGTATACTATGTTATCGTTTTCATCTTTGATTGTTTTTCCGTTTATTTTAAAGATTACTTTTCCTCCGTTTACCTTGTTTTGTTTTCATCGAATATGATGGCTGTTAGTTTTACTGTTGATCCTACACTTGAATTTATTGGTTTTATTGTGATTGTTGTGTTTAATGGTGCTTTGGTTAATTCTTTGATAATTTCATTCAATGTATTGATTTCATTGTTTGCTTCATCCAGTTGTTTTGTTAAGTTATTGACTGTATTGTTTAAAATGGTGATTTGGTTATTGGCATCTGTTAGTTGTTCTGTAAGGTTATTGATTTTATTGTTTGCCGTATCCAATTGAGTATTTAGTTCATCAATTTTATTATTAGCATCATCTAACTGTCTTGTTAGGTTATTGGCAGTATTGTTCAACTCAGTGATTTGAGCATTAGCCATTTCCAGTTGTTTGTTTAGGTTATTGATTTTGTTATCGGCCGTATCCAGTTGACTGGTTAAATCATTAACTGTATCATTCAAGTTGCTAATCTGAGTATTTGCATTATCTAACTGTTCTGTTAAATCATTGACTGTATTGTTCAAATTGGTGATTTGGTTATTGGTATCTGTTAGTTGTTCTGTAAGGTTATTGATTTTATTGTTTGCATTTTCCAATTGGGTATTCAAATCATCAATCTTATCATTGGCATTGGTCAAATTAGTTTCAAGTTCACTGATTTTATCATTTGCTGTTTCAAGTTGATTACTTAAATTGGTCACATTAGCCTCAAGCTCTGCAATTTTTTTATCTTTATCTATTTCAACTGTGAATTCAATGGTCACATCTGATGAAGTGTAGTTCTTATTTTGATTGAAATGAACATATATTGTATGGTTTCCATGTGTTAATGTGTTGTCAGCGAGTACTCCACTGCTTGTTTCTTTATTAATGTCACCTGTTACTATGATGCTGGCATCTTCTATTACAGTATGATTAACTGCATCAATAACAGTGATATTGATCTGTACATTAGTCTCCGTGTTGTTTAATATATTATAGGTTATTGTGGTGTTTCTCTGTTTGATTATGTTTAATGCGAATTCTGTTGAGCTTGGATTTGAATAATCACTATAGTATGTTACGTTTATTTTATATGATGAGTTTAAGTCATCATAGATGTTTGCCAGTGCTTCAGCAAGGGTTGCTGTTTGGATGGTGTATCCATCTTTAACATTATGGCATGTTAACAATTGAATGTATTCATCACCATCTTTTACACTAACCTCAGCTGTTCCTCTCTGTCCACTTTCATCGGTAATATCCTGTTGCACCATATTTTTTATTCCTTCATAGTAATCATATGACTCCTTGTCTGTAGTAATATCTGAATCACCTGTTACAGTGAATGTTACAGTATTGGAACAGCTGTTACAACTGGTAAAGTTAACATTATATTTGCCGGGTTTCAAGTTTGTTAAATTGTATGCTTGATACTTTCCAATTAGTTTTTCTTCACTATTAATGTATAGTGTTATATCATTGATTCCATCTGCAAAGTCCCAATAATGGTAATTATTTGTTGGTTGTAGGTTAAATTCTAGTTCAACGTTTTCACCATAATTGAATGATTCATTATCATCTTTAACAGATAATTCAATCTTACTAAGACTAATGTCCGTAGAATAATAATGATTATCCTTAAACTGTCCATTCCACCAACCATATAAATCTATTGTTTCTTTGTTACCTGCAGTGTTTTCAATGAAATTATTACCAGTAGCATTTAAATACCCTGGGGAATATATTGCACCACCATGTTCTGTTGCATGGTTTTGTGTGAAATTACAACCAATAATATCAAAATATTTCTCTTCAAAGTTGTCTATTGCTCCTCCATCATATGCCGTATTTTTTTGTAGTGTGGTATCTTGTATTGTTAGTTTTTCCCAGTTTATTATTGCTCCTCCATAAATTGCGTTGTTGTTGTTTAGTGTACTGTTTGTTATTGTTAAAGTACCCTTGTTGTTGTATATTACTCCTCCCCATTTTGCTGTGTTGTTGTTTAGTGTTGAATAAGTCACTGCTAAAGTACCCTTGTTGTAAATTGCTCCTCCTTCCTCTGCTTTTGCGTTTGTTATTGTCATGTTTTTAAGAATCATGGAACATCCCCTACTAATAACGAATACTTGGGTTTGATTTCCATTAACCGTTTGATTATTTCCATCGATGGTAAGTGCTATATTGGAGTTATTCCATGTAAGAGTACCATTATTTGTATAAGTACCTTGTTCCAGGAAAATGGTTGTATCTTCATTTTTTGTTTTTGCCTCATTAAATGCTGTAACAAATGTTTCCCATGAATTTGCCGTTAATGTACTTTCTTTTTTAGTGTTAAGACCTTTTACATCGTTCTTGTTAATCACCTTTGTAGAACTTTTATCTGTCTGTATTTCATCTGTTGTAGTATCTGACTGTGATACTGTCTGTAAATCGCCTACTGCTTCCGTTACATCACCAGCAGTACTGGTAGTATTGTCTGATATGTCTGTTGCACTTGCAGCTCCTACCAATAGTGTTAGTAGTGTCATAAAAAGCAGTATTTTACTTATTTTTTTCATTGTAAAATCATCCCTCACTTATATTAAGTTTTAAAATTATATATGAAGGGGGGTATTAAATGTTTCGGATTGTTTTATTTCAAAAAAGAAGAATTTAAAGAAAAATTATACTTTATCGTGATACATTTAAAAATTGTGCTACTTTGTGGTGTTGTGCTACATTTTATTATTATGCTACAATTTTAGGGTAGTTTATTTCTTTATATCGGTTTAAGAAAACAAAAACAAAAATAGGTTAAATGTGCTACAGCCAATATTTGTGCTACAAAATATGATTGTACTACATTATATGTTTTATCACCTACTGTTACTGTCAAGTTAGCATATTGCAATCCGATATTACGTGCAGTTATTCTACCAGATACAGATATTTTATCTCCAACATTTGCTGTACTTGTACTACCGGCAGTTAATGTTGTAACTTTCATGTTAGACAGGAATGTTGTAGTGTTAACTGCTGTAGAGTAAATGTTTGTACCAGCATAAGTTGCCGTGATAGTAAAGTTTCCAGATTGTGAACTTGACACATTAAGGTTGTAGTTACCATACTGACTAGTAGTTGCTTTATAAGTTTTATCTCCAACCTTAATCGTTATGATGGCATTCTCAATAGCTACACCATCAACAGTTAACTTACCATAGACAGACAAACTATCTCCAACGTAAGCACTCTTACTGCTACCAAGAGTTAGATATGTGAGTTTCTTGTTAGATTTGAAAGTAGTGAAGTTAGTTACACTAGTATTTATGCCATCCTGTTTATATGTTACAGTTATTATTTTAGTTCCATTTGTTTTAGTAGTTACGTTAATGTTGTAATTTCCATTTTTGTTAGTTTTTGCATTATATTTGGTTCCATCAACATCTACAATTAACTTGGCATTTGCTACAATTCTCCAGTTTAAATATTTTAACATCATCTTAATATTAATTGATGAAAAATTTTCATAATAATTGAATTATCCTAAAATATTTATAATTGATTAAAATAATTTGAAGTATTCATAAACTCATTTTGATAAAATAGAGTAATTTAGAAAAGCTTTTGTAAATGACAATAAGAAAATAAATATATAACCCAATACAAATAATAATATAACTTGAAAAAGTTAATTTTGTTAAATTTATATTCCACATACTAAGGGCTCGTAGTCTAGCCAGGATTATGACGTGGGACTTCGGATCCCAAGGTCAGGGGTTCAAATCCCCTCGGGCTCGTATTTTAACAAAATTTTTAAATACTGCTGGTTTTAATTAATATTTTCTGTAATATGATTGTTTTAGTTTTGGTTTTTATTGTATTCAAGTTTTCTTGTTTTAATAATTATTACAATATCATATTGCACTATCCGGAATTCCTTTATACATAATGTGAAATACGTATCGTTGTTGTAATATGTGAAAACTTTCTATTATGGTAGGATATGTAATATATCAATCTGTTACCAGTACATTATGGAAATATTTTTCTATTAATTCAGCATCAAATAATGTTGCATTTTCTAAATAAAAAAATAAGAACAGTTTATTGTAAATCACAATTTTATGTAAATAAAAAAATAATTCATCCGCATGGGTTAGATTGTGCCAAAATAGTTTGTATGCGAGTACCATTAATAATTTATACTTATAGTCACATATTAGATATAATTGAATTTTTAATTTTATAAATTATTAAAAGGAGTATCGATTTTGAGCAATAACAAACATATCTTCTTATTGGTTTTTGTCACAGTATTTTTCTTATCGTTAGGTGCTGTTTCAGCTCTTGAATCAGCAAACGATACTAGTATGGCTATTGAAGACACTGTAATAGAACATGCCGTTGAAAATACTCATGTGCAGGATACTGATAAGACTACAGTTGATTCAAACAAGACAAATAAAATTATAGAAAAGAAAACTCAGAAAACTGTTAATTCAAAAGAAGCTTCTAAAAATATAACATCTTTTGATATACGTATTCATAACTATGTGGTTGATAATTCCACTATAGAAGTAGGAGTTATTGACTATAATTCTGGAAAAACAATACCAAACAGTGTATTGAACATTAAATTACCTGACAATTCAACAGTCAGTACTAAAACATTAAAATCAGGTTATGTTAATGTTACAATGAACTTGCCATACGGTAAAAACGTTGTTAAAATTGAATATCCTGGCACATCAAAATACTACAATTATGATTATAATCTGGAAATCAATGTTATTAAACGTAAAACAAATCTTAAGGTTAATGTTGAAAGGTCAAACCTGACAGGTGATGTTAAACTTGACTTAATAGTTTCAGATACATTAACAGGCAAAAACTTTAAAAATGTCAAAACACTGGTTAAGTTATCTGACGGCAGAACATTTAACAATACAACAGGAACAAAGGCTGTTGCATCATATTCATTTAAGATTAATGAGGGAAGAACTTATCTTAACGTATCCTATGCCGGTAACTCAAAGTATCTTCCTGTTGAAACATCTTTCTACTTGGACATGGATAAAATAAAGAAAAGCGTTTCATATGATGTGGTTCTTAAAAGTCTCTATAAGGGCAATACTTCAATAGCAGTTACATTAAAAGACGCTAATACAGGTAAAGTATTGAAGAACACAACATTAAAGCTTAAGGTATTTGGTGGAAAAACATATTCTGGTAAAACAGATAAAAATGGTGTTTATACGACAAATATTGAAGCTCCTGTTGGAAAGAATTATATGAACATTACTTTTGCCGGAAGCAAGAGTTATTTTGCTCATACTGAGAAAATTAATTTCACAGTAAAAAAACGTGTTACAAATATGAGTTTCACTGGTAAAGATGATAAGTTAAACATTTCATTAAATGATTTGATATTCAAGAAAGCGGTTGCTAATGTTCCTGTAACGTTAATATTACCTAACTCAACTAAAGTGTCACTTAAGACAAACAAGAATGGGTATGTTACTTACACAATTCAACCAAAAGAAGGAACCAGCGAGTACACAGCAGTATTCAAAGGAAATGAAAATCTTACCAACATAACAAGAACTTTAAAAGTAAATTATAAACCCAAAATACCTGTAACATTTAACGTAACAGTAAATAACAGGATTTACAAGGAAGATACAGTAGTGTTCACATTAATAGACACTAAAACTAATAAAGGCATAAAGAATGCTCAGTTAACAATTAAATTACCGTCAAAGACTGTTCAGGCAAAAACAAATGCTCAAGGTCAGGTTAGTATACGTACCAATATGAGCATAGGATCAAACAAGGTCAAAATGCTCTATGAGGGAAGCAAGGATTATGATGCTAAGAATGCAACGGTAAACATAGACATTACAAAAAGACCATCAGTAATTAATTCAATGCTCTACATATCTGACGTCTTTGAACTGGAATTAAACCTGTCTGATGCAATTAATCACAAGCCATTGGCAAATGTAAACATTGTAGTTCAGCATCCTAAACAAACATTGACATTTAAGACAGATGCTTATGGACAGGTAAGACAAACAATCCTGTTGCCTGTGGGAACTGCCGATGTGAAAATATTTTACAAGGGAAACAATCAATACTTACAATCCAATATCACATACCATAATTTAACATCCAGTCCATCTAGCAAGATTGCTACAAAGGTTAGTTTAAACAATGTTAAAGGAGTTTTCGGTGAAAAAGTTACCTTGACTGCAGTTGTCACAGACATTAAGTCCAATAAGATAACAGGCGGAAGTGTTGTATTCAAGCTTAATGGTAAGACATTGAAAACTGACAATACATTTGACAGTAATAAGTCTACCAAGGAAGTGTCCGTTAAAAACGGAGTGGCAAGCGTAACGATTGTTGCCGATAAAAATCTTAGAGATTTGAAGAATTTAACAGTAACATATAATGGAAACAGTAAGTACTATAAGAATACTTCAGCAATAATGGTGGCACAAATAGATCTTAGAAAGGCTGCTTTAACTGCATCAGTTTCTCCAACATCACAGAATCAGTACAAGTATGTGATGTTCACGGCAAAAGTGACAGATATTACAAATGCTAAGAAGATCCATGTTGCTGATAACGGTGCAGGTTATGTTTTATTCAAGATTAATGGTAAAACAGTAAAAAATTCTAAGGGAAAAGACATTAAGGTTAAATTGGTTAATGGTACAGCATTATTAAAGTATCAGATACCTAAAGCAACGGCAGGAGTAAATTCTGATAAGACAGTTAAGAAATACACTGTTACTGCAGTATATTATCATCCAAATTATCAGAGTGTGTCAAATACAATAGCTTATACTGTTAAACGATTAAAACCAACCTTTGTAATGTCAAAAACACAGTTTGTTAATAGTTCTAAAACATTAGTTCTTAATGGTAATATTCAGGATTATAAGAAGAATAATGTTGTCGGAAGCACTGAGCTTAATGTTAAAATTAACGGAAAATTAGTTAAAAACGCTAATAAAACTGTTGTTTACACCATTAAGAATGGTAAGATTAATCTTAAAATTAAGGTACCTTCTGATGTTAAAACTGTTAGTAATGTGACGTTGATTATTGGAGATACTGAAGCATATCTGAAGGCTAGCTCTGTAATTACTAATGTTGCCAATGTCTAAAACGTTTATTATTCTCTTAATCTTCTTTTTTTGGCTTTTTTTTGTAGAATTTTGTGCAGAAGTTTAATCCATAAACACCTATAATAAAATCATTTAAATGTTATTTCTTCAGTGTTTAATCATACTTTTGATAATGTTTTTAACCATAAACATGCCTTTTTTACTTAAGGAAATATTTGAATAATAACGTGTGAAATGGGGAATGATATTTTGCATATTGAACACTTTATATGTTAAAATTATGATAAATTATATTAAGTACAAAAATCATATTATTAAAAAAGAACTTTTTTTGAGTATATATTTTAATATAACTTTTTTTTAATGATAGATTAATTTATAGGAATCAATAATATGCCATATGATTTTAATTTAAAAACAGAAAATGATCATTTAATTATTGGTGAAGTAGATGCTAATGAATTAGCAGAAGAATATAAAACACCATTATACGTAATTGATGAAGAAAAAGTTAGAAATAATTATAACAAATTATACACAGCATTCAGCAGCAAATATGAGGATTTACACATGTGTTATGCTGCTAAAGCAAACACCAGCCTTGCTGTGATGAAAATCCTGGAAGATGAAGGAAGTTATATTGATGCAGTAAGTCCCGGTGAAATTTACACCGCCTTACTTGCAGGATTCACACCAGACAGAATAGTATTTACAGGAAACAACGTTACAACAGAAGAACTAGAATATGCTCATAAAACGGGAGTAACCTTAAATCTTGACAGTATTTCAGCACTTGAAAGATTAAGCACCATTGAAGGTACAGAAGGAAAAGAAATTTCTATCAGAGTTAACCCTATGGTAGAAGCAGGACATCATGAACACTGTATTACAGGCGGACCAAAAAGTAAATTTGGTATCAGGGAAGATGAAGCAGTTGAAGTATACCAGAAAGCAATAGATCTAGGATTTAAACCTATTGGTATGCATTCACACATTGGTTCTGAAATTCTTGAATCAGAACCGTTCATGTTAGCAGTTGAAACAATGATGGACATTGCAGGAAAAGTTCATCAAGAAGTTGGAGTTAACTTTAAATTCCTTGACTTCGGTGGAGGATTCGGTATACCATACGAACCAACTGAAAATGAGTTAGATCTCGAAAAATTCACTACAGACATTATCAACCTGTTTGAATCCAAACTTGAAGAATATGATATGGAAAAACCTTCATTCTATATTGAACCTGGAAGATTCATTGTAGGTAACGCTGAAGTACTGTTAA
>CAZUHM010000013.1:0-16361 GCA_964620575.1 uncultured Methanobacteriaceae archaeon
TAAAAATAAGAAAATGTTTTGGGAGGTTTAGGGGGGTTCATATTAGTCTTATCCGAATACTGCTGCTGTTAGTTCTTCAAGTTTTGCAAGGTATTCTTCCGGTGTAATTCCCTTGAGATAAGCATATAATACGCTTCCACCGGCACCTACTCCTTCTTTCACTGAACCTTTAGCAAAGCTTGCAAGTCCAGGGTTGGATGAGTTTTCCATTTTAGGGTCTGCAGCATATACTGCAACATCTGCAATCTGGTTTACAATGTCTATAATGTCTGATGTTTCATCGTTTGCAACGTATACTGTTGTTGCTATTGCAATGTTTGAGAAGTCAAAGTCCGGTTTGATTGACTTGATTATTGCAAGTACTGCAGTCATTTGTGTTCCACCTGCAAGTGTTACAGGTACGCTGCTTCCTATTGCAAGTCCTGCAGCTGCAATGATTGATGGGTCACCTGCAATTTCCACTGCCTTGAATGCGTCATCTTTAAGGTCTCCAGGTTTGACGTTGTGTTTTTCCAGTGCAGCATTCACTACGCTTGTTTTAAGTTCGTGTGGGTTGTGCATCATGCATCCACTTACTTTTCCTTCAACATCATATCCCAGTGCTGTAAGTACTCCCTGTGCTGTGGTTGTTCCTGCAGGTGTTGATTCTCCTATCATGAGGTGGTCTGCAAGCTGTGATAATAGTTTTCCTGTTTCAACTGCGTTGTCAAATATTTCCTCAGGATTTGGAACTCCTTTTCCTTCTCTTAGGTCTCCGCCCGGCTGACCGTTTAGGCTGATGTATGATGTTTTTGGTTCAACTTCCAATCCGGCACTTACAGCTACAAATGGCATGTTCAACATTTCGTATGTTGTTTTTGTTAATAGTCCTGGTGTAGGTGCAGGCACTTCGTCTGACTCTGTTATTGCTATCTCTGGAAGGCTTAGTGCAGCATTTCTTAGCATTAACTCAACGTCTAGTGCCGGTGTGTATGGTGTCATCTCAGGTGATCCACCTGCTCCACTTATTCCTTCTATTTTTGATACTTCTGTGTTTCCGAGTACACATGCAAATACCATGTTTTCTGACTTTTCTAGTTCTTTAAGTACTTTGTCTGATCCGAAAATTTTTACGTTGTCTACCATTTTTTATTCCTCTAATATGTAAATATCAAATATAATATTAATTATTTAATTCAAATATATTAATAATTATGAAAGAAAAATAAAAATTGCTTGATTTAACACCCTTAAATTAAAGCGTTATTGATAATTGAGGTAATAAGAGTGATATGTCTTGGTATAGAAGGTACAGCGGAAAAAACAGGGATAGGCATTGTTGATTCTGATGGTAACATTCTCGCTACTTGTGGAGACCAGTTATATCCTGAAGTTGGTGGAATTCATCCGCGTGAAGCAGCAAATTTTCATGCAGAGCATATTGTACCATTAATCAGGGATGCCCTTGATGAGTCTAATTTATCATTGAATGATATTGATCTTGTGTCCTTTGCTAAGGGTCCTGGTCTTGGTCCTGCACTTAGAACTATTGCAACGGCAGCAAGAAGTTTGTCACAGAATATTAATGTTCCGCTTATCGGAGTAAATCATTGTATTGGTCATGTTGAAATAGGTAAGCTTACCACCGGTGCAAAAGATCCTGTAACTTTATATGCCAGTGGTGGAAACACTCAGATTATCAGCTATGAAACCGGCCGTTACAGAATTATTGGTGAAACACTGGATATTGCTATAGGTAACTGTCTTGACCAGTTTTCACGTGACGTGGGATTGGGTCATCCCGGCGGACCGGTCGTTGAAGAGCGTGCAAGCCATACCGACAAGACAGTAGAGCTGCCATATATTGTTAAGGGTATGGACTTGTCATTCTCCGGTATTTTGACAAGTGCCATTAACAAGTACAATAAGGGTGTTGACCTTGACGTAGTATGTAACAGTTTCCAGGAAACCTGCTTTGCAATGCTGTGTGAGGTTACTGAAAGGGCTCTTAGTTATACGGGCAAGGATGAGGTACTGCTGTGTGGTGGTGTGGCTGCCAACAGGAAGTTAAGGCAGATGCTTAAAACAATGTGTGACGAGCATTATGTTGACTTTTACATGCCTCCAATGAAGTATTGTGGAGACAACGGTTCCATGATAGCAAGACTGGGCTTATTGTCATATAATGAAGGTCTTACAGGCATAGAAAACAGTTACATCAATCCTAAGTATCGTACTGACCAGGTGGAAGTAACCTGGATAAAGGATAAAATAGAACATAACATAGAATTGCCCGAAAACATTCAGCATAAGGGTGCTGAGGCAGATATAATAGAGTCCTCATGGAACGGACAAGCTGCCATAGTCAAAAACAGGGTTTCCAAAAGTTACAGGACTGATGATTTGGATTCCAAGCTTAGGCTTGAAAGAACCAAGAGTGAAGCTAAACTCATCAGTGATGCCAAGAAGTATGATGTCAACACTCCATTTATCTACTCTGTGGATTTGGATAATTACAATATTGTGATGGAGAAGGTTGATGCATTACAGTTACAGGACAAAATAATATCAGGCAATGTTAATGACCTTGAAGATTTATTGAAAAATATTGGTATGATGATAAAAAGAATGCATGATGGTGAAATAATACATGGTGATCTTACCACAGCCAACATTTTAATCAAGGATGAAACGCCAATACTGATAGACTTTGGATTGGGAAAATACAGTAACCTTGTGGAAGATTATGGAACGGATCTGTTGGTATTTAAGAAATCGTTGACAACCATCATACCCGAGGAATCAGAAAAACTATTCCAATGGGTCATTGATGGATACGATGACGAAAAAATAGTTAAAAAGATTGAAGAAATAGAAAAAAGAGGAAGATACCTCTAAATAACCACCAACTCTTTTAAGATATATTTTTGACCAAAATGAAATCACACCTGCATGATTTTCGGGTTTAAATCATTTTATTTATTACAGTGCTTTAGCAGAATTGAACATACAATATGGATAAAGATCAATTCTTGTTATTTTTCTTATAATTAGCTTTATAATTATTGTTGTTAGTTAGATGATGAGGAGTTTTCAACACAATACCTCTTGGACAGTATGTAAGAGCTAATAATTTCAATGAGAAAACTCTTCGTATAACTCAAAATAGAATGATTTTCGAAATGATTGGCGATACCTTAGGGATAATGAACAAAAGAAGATTTAAATAAAGTTCTTATCATATTATTTGATGTAGAATTTGATGTAGCAGTATTTTTGTTAATTATACTTTTTTCTGTATATTTCAAAAGTTGTGGGGGAAGAATTATAGTTTCTAAGTGATGTGTGAACTTGATGATTGATATTACATTTATTAATATACTATAAAATCTAATATGATATATAAGTTATTAAAATTATTTAAGATATGCTGGGAGTGTTTTTAATGTCTGATTACAAATTATACAAAAAATCTCCGTTTAGTCCGGGTAATATAGTTAATCCTGAAAATTTTGTTGGACGTGAAAATATCATAAAAAATATTATAAATATCTTCCAAACATTTTTGATGGAGAAAATAGGCACTTTTATCTGGTAGGAAATAGGGGAATGGGCAAATCTTCATTATCTGATTATCTTTCATACATATTGGAAGCTAAATATGATGTGATTACTATAAAAATATCAAATGAAGGCGTTGAAGATGTTAATACATTAGTGGTTCGTATTATAGAATCATTACTAAATAATGTCAAAGTTGAATCATTAAAACAAAAATTATTAACCAATTTTAGTACTTATGTTGAATCAGTAGGTGTGATGGGATTAAAAGTTAGACTTAAACCTCAATCGGATGATTTAATTAATTCTATCTGTCGTGATTTTCCATTATTTATAAAAGAATTATGTTCTGATTTATATGATAAAAAAGCTATTTTCATAATTATTGATGATATCAATGGATTAAGTAAAACATCTTATTTCACTAATTGGTATAAAAGTTTTGTAGATAATTTAACAATGAGGTTTGACAAAGAGGTTCCTATAGCGTTTCTTTTAACTAGTAATCCTGAAAATCTTGAAAAGCTTAAAGAACATAATCAATCATTTAGCAGAATATTCTATCATTATGATGTGGAAGCTTTAAGTGAAGATGAAGTGATGTACTTCTACAAAAATTGTTTTGATAAGACAGATATTAAGTATGATGATGAATCTATCAGACTTTTGTCCAAGTATTGTTATGGTATTCCATTGGTTATGCAGGAATTGGGTGAAAACATATTCTGGAAATCTGAAACTCAACAGTTAGACATTAAACAGGTAATAAATGGGATACGTTTAACCAATGAGGTAATGTGTGAGAAATATTTGAATGGTTTAATAAAGAATAAAACATATTATACAATACTGGAAAAAATTGGTAAAATAATTGTACCAACTGAAGACACATTCAGTATCAGTACATTAAAGGAAAACACAACTGATGAGGAAAAAGATCTTATTGACCTATTTATAATAGATGCTATAGAAACGGGCATTTTATATAGGGAGAAATATGCTTTTAAAGACGAATGTAAATTTTCAAATCCTTTATATTCAGTTTATCTGAAGAATAAAAACTTATAACTCTCTTTTTATCTTTTATTAGTAGCTATTCAAAATGTGGTTGATATTTTTTTTTGCATGATATATTAACAGTGTTATATTGTTGTTGGTATAAATAATGAAGAGGGGTATGTGTTTTAAAATTATTTGGTGTGGATAGTATGTTTTCTTGTTTTATATAGTATTGAATCGTTGTCGTGCTTGTTTTTTTTGTATTGGATTTGAATACGTTATGTATATGTTCTTTTTCTGTTTTATTGTTTTTAATTATTAAAAATTTATAAAAAAAAGCATGTATGGATGATTTTTTTATCATCTGATCATTATTGATAATATGAGATTTATTGCTCCTACTATCCAACAGTAGTAAGCAAATATGTCCTGGTTCCATCCTTTTATCATTTTCATAAGCAGTTTTATTGCCAGATATCCGAATATTACTGATGATATGAATCCTGCCAGTATTACTCCGAAGGATATGTCAATCGTTGCAATATCCTTTATCTGTATAATTTGTTATAATTGTTCTTATAATTATTGTTATAACTGTTATTATAACTAAACTTATAACATTCTGTATAATTTTTCTTGTAATTTTTCTTATAACTAAACTTATAACATTTTTTAGAACTGTTCTTATAACTTTTATTATAGCTGTTCTTATAAGTTTTGTTATAAGTGTTCTTATAAGTTTTGTTATAAGTGTTCTTATAAGTTTTGTTATAATTTAAAGTATAATTATCCTTTAAATGGTGTAATATTCATTAATTGAAGTTTGATAATAAATTTATAAAAAAAAGTATCTATGGATGATTATTATCATCCGATTATTATTGATAATATGAGAGTTATTGCTCCTACTATCCAACAGTAGTAAGCAAATATGTCCAGGCTCCATCCTTTTATCATTTTCATAAGCAGTTTTATTGCCAGATATCCGAATATTACTGATGATATGAATCCTGCCAGTATTACTCCGAAGGATATGTCAATCGTTGCAATATCCTTTATCTGTATAACACCTGCTCCCACTACTGCAGGTACTGATAAGAGGAAGCTGTATCTTGCAGCATATTCTCTTTCAAGTCCCAGGCATAGTCCTGATGCAATGGTTGAACCGGAACGTGATATACCTGGAAGTACTGCCAGTCCCTGACATATACCTATAATCAGTGCCTGCATGAAAGGCATGTTTTTTTGTGTAATGTTTCCGCCGGAATGTCTTTCTGAATAGTAGAGTATTAAACCTGTTATTATCAGGAAGAATCCGATGAATACTGTGCCCCTGAATATTGTTTCAACAGCATCTTTTATCAGAATGCCTATTATTGCAGTAGGTATTGTACCAACTATGATCAGCCATGCGAAACGTTTTTCTGGTACTTCCACAAGTCCTCTCTTGAACACGTCAAGACCTTCGGTCAGGTCAAGTATACTTAGTATGAAACCCTTTATCAGGTTTATAATGTCTTTCCAGAAGAAAGAGAATATTGCTATTAATGTTCCAATGTGTAAAACCGTGTCGAATGCCAGTCCTGTTTCCACTCCCAGTAAGTGTGGAATTAGTGCCAGGTGTCCTGAACTGCTTATGGGAAGAAATTCGCTTAGTCCCTGTACTGCTCCCAGGATAATTGCACTTAGTATGTCCAGTATAATAATCACTCCTATTGATTATTTATTTCATAAAAAAAAGTATGTTGTGGGAGGTTAATAATGTATTTACAGTAATTATATGAAGTCTAACCATCCATATTTGTCTTCTACTTTGTTGTTTATCACGTCAAAGAGTGCATCCTGTAATTCTTTGGTGATTGGTCCGCGTTTTCCTTCACCGATGGTTATTTTATCTACGCTTCTGATTGGTGAGAGTTCTGCTGCAGTACCTGTGAAGAAGAGTTCGTCTGCTGTGTACACTCTTTCTCTTGGTATACGTTCTTCTCTTACTTCATAACCTAAGTCTTTTGCTAGTTGTATGACTGTGTTTCTTGTGATACCGTTTAATACGCTGGATCCTATGTCAGGTGTGTAGATTACTCCATTTTCTATTAGGAAGAGGTTTTCTCCACTACCTTCCCCTACATCCCCATTGTAGTTAAGGACTATGCTTTCACTGTAACCGTTTGCCACTGATTCCATTTTGGCCAGTTGTGAGTTCATGTAGTTGGAACCTGCCTTTGCCATGTTAGGCATGGTGTCCGGTGCCATTTTTCTCCATGTTGATGTACAGATGTCAATTCCCTGTTCCAATGCATCTTCTCCAAGGTATTGTCCCCATTCCCAGGCTGCTACTACTGTTTCTATAGGACAGTTCAATGGGTATACTCCCAGTTCCTTGAATCCTCTGAATGCTATTGGTCTTATGTAGCATGATTCTAGGTTGTTTGCTCTGATTGTTTCCTTTACAGCTTCACATAGTTCATCTAATGTGTATGGGATTTCCATTCTGTAAACTTTTCCTGAGTTAATTAGTCTTTGCATATGGTCTTTTAATCTAAATACTGCCGGTCCTTTTTCGGTGTTGTAGCATCTTAATCCTTCAAATACGCTTGAACCATAATGTACTACGTGTGATAGTACGTGTATCTGAGCATCATTCCAATCTACTAATTCACCGTTAAACCAAATTTTTCCTGATTTATCGAATGCCATTTTATTTATTCCTTTAAAATTTTATTATATTATTATCTTTATTTTTTATACTATTATTATTTTAGCTTCATAGTCTTAAATGACATAAAAAATTCTAAAAATTTAAAAAAAGTAGGCTGTATATTTTTAAATGCTTAAATAGTAAAGTATTGTATTTTGTTGTTTTATTGTGGGAATTATTTTTTATTGTTTTGTTTTTTGTTGGTGTTTTGTCTTTTTCAGTTTTTTTTTGGTTCTTTTTAATGTTGGCCGTAAGCTTTATATAGTATAAAATATATAGTATAGTATAGTCTGTTATGAAGACTTTTATTTTTGTTGGACCGGTGGTCTAGGGGTATGATACCTCCCTTACAAGGAGGGGATCAAGAGTTCAAATCTCTTTCGGCCCATTTTACTTTAAAATTTAATATTATGTCTATGAGAGATTTTTCTCTCATTTTTTTATCGAAGATTTTCTTATAACTTATAACTTATAAGTGAATAACTTATAATTATATAATCCAATAAAAAATGACATTTCCATAATAAAATTTCCAAAAAATAATAAAAAAGAAGTCAAAAGGAGAATAAGGAAGAATATTTTAGTTTTACACGGTAAGTGTTACAATGGATATTATGATTGATATGAAGAAGATTATACTTCCCTTAAACAGTAAATCTGACAGATTTCTTTCAATAAGGAAGAGTCCACCATAACAAACAATTGCACTTGTAGCAATCTTACCAAGACCTGTATAAGGACCTGCAGTAATTCTGTTAAAGATCAACGCAATAACAGAAGAAATAAATACTAAAAGTATCAGGTAAGCAATAGGATGTTCCTTAAAGAAGGATAATCCCCTCTCCACATTAATTGCAGGTAACCTGTCCCTGAGCTCAATAGATCTTGTAGTGGATGACACGTTTCCAAGATATCCTCTTGACTGATTATAGAAGGTGCTTTGTGACTGGTTTAAGCTGTTTGTGTTTCCACGATTTCTTGAAAGTCTGCCGGATAATATGGCATGTGAATTGGAACCTCCACCACCAGTATTAGGATTTAAACTTGCAGGCCTTGATGAACTTTCATAGTAATAGTCATCATAGTCAAAGTCATCCTCATCAACGGAGGGTTCAGATACAACAGTCTGTTTATTAGCATAGTTTTGTGCAATCTTCATCAAACCCTTCTTGTCAACCAGTTTAATGTTTCTTTTCTGAGCATAGACTACTGCTCCATGACTGAACCTGCTAGTTGCAAAGATCATAATTTTAGATGCCTTAACTTTCCTGGCAGCAGTTTCCATATCCTTAAGAACATCCAAGCCTACTTTCCACGGTTCTTCATAATTTTTACAAGCAACCACTACTCCAACTTCACCAACATTTGTTTCCAAAGTTCCGTATATGTCAATTATCTGGTTGTCAATTGGATAGTTAGTTGTAGTTTTAAAACCACCCTCTTCCATTATAGTGGCTATAAACTTAATTAATCGTTCCTTTTCCAATATTCTCCCTCATGTATCACTGTTGTAAAACCAAAAAAATTTCAAATACTACTAATTAGTATTATAAATATTATTGAATTATATTATATTTCTTAAAGTATTATAAATTTTCTATTTGCATGATTTTCACTAGACAAAATAATTCATCAAGAAGAAAATCATTCTATAAATCCATACTCAAAAAACATATACAAGAATATAAAATTAAGTATGAGAAAACAACATATAATTACTTATGAGAATTCTAATAACAAATGATGATGGCGTAAATTCGGATGGAATCCTTGCATTAAACAATGCAGTAAAGGATCTGGCAGACACAACAATCGTAGCACCGGCACAACAGCAAAGTGGCGTCGGCCATGCAATAACACTCATGAAACCACTGCGTGCAATGCCAACAGTTCTTGAAGACCAGACAGAAGCATATGCAGTAACCGGGACTCCAACAGACTGTGTGATAGTAGGTTCAAAGAATCTTATGGAAGAAGAACCGGATCTTGTCATATCCGGTATCAATGTCGGCGAAAATCTTGCAACGTCCATCACAACCAGCGGAACATTGGGTGCAACATTTGAAGCAGCATACTTTGACATTCCTGCAATAGCAGTTAGCCTGCAGGTAAAGCATGAGGAATTAAAGTTCAAGGACGGAGTCAGAAGCCTTGACTACTCATTTGCAGAAAAAATAGTAAGAAAAGTTGTTAAAAAAGTACTCGAACACGGAATGCCCGAGGGCGTTAATATTTTGAACCTGAACATACCAGCTCATCCCGTGTCTGATGAAATCGTTCAGGTAAGGCTTGCAAAGAGAATGTACACTACAGATATTGAAAAAAGAATCGATCCTTATGGTAATCCATATTATTGGATTGTTGGAGGTCTGATAATGGAGGAAGGAGAAGATTCCGATGTTCACACATTACGTGTTGAAAACAAGTCAACAATCACGCCATTGTCTACAGATATGACTACGGATGTGGATTTATCCAAATGGCTGGAATAAAATTATCTAATCACCTTTATACCCATTATATCTTCTTTTTTATTTTTATGCACGTCATATGCAATGTAACTACTGCCTATGGCACCACTATGATCTGTCAACACTTTAACAGGAGCAATGCGTTCAACCTTTTTTCTTATCATGCCGCTAATGTCCACGGGTTGTGTCATTGTTCCACCGGAACCTGTCAATACTATACCATCCGGTTTTTCTTCCATAATACCATATAAGCCGTATATTTCCATGACCACACTCATTACCAGTGAATCCACTGCAAGCACTGCATTTTCATCATCTTCGGATGCTTTTTTCATGATGTCATCTTTAACGCTGTTTATCCTTGAGTTTACCTGAGCTATCTTTGATATTCCAGCATGTGAAAAGCATTCATTCGCAGTTTTTCTTCCTTCATCTATTTCCCGTATCATTTCAAGATCCAATGGTCCATGAATAAAGCCCAAGGCACCAATACAGGCATCCAATGCTCCTCTTATTCTTCCATTCTCAACTAGTATGCACACGGTATTGGAACTTATGTCTGCTATTATCATGTTTTTCCAGCCTGTAAGACAGTATGCATAGTATGTTAGGCTTACCTTTTCACTGCTTGCACAGTGTGAGTAGCTTGCACGAAATCTTTCATCCATGAATTCACAGTTTCTGTGCAGTCCTGGTATCAGTACTGACGGTATCTTCAACTCCAGTATGTCATCATATACGTTGCTTCCCCCACCGGTTACCTTTCCTGCTCCTTCAAGTGACAGTATTCCCCTGTTTTCTACCTTTTCCAGTGGCGTGATGCTAGTTATTGAATCTCCCATTGCATATGTCATTGCCAGAAGATTTATCTTCTTAACGTCAACATAGTCATTCACACTATCCTTAAAGTTCACGCTCTTATCTGACAGTTTGTCCCTGTTAAGCTTAAAATAAGCAACATCTTCCTTTTCTTCGTCTATAACCTGGAAACTGACTGCGGTAGTTCCATGATCCATACCCATATAATACTTCATATTATTATCTTTACAAATAATTTCTATTATCTATTACGGAAAGAAATCTCATTTTTTGCTATGAAGTACTGGTAAATCTTTATGAAGTAATATGTAAATTATTTATTAAAATGTTAAAATAAAAGAAGGAGTTGGAAGTACATATTTGAGCACCCAGAGTCCACTTCATCTACTGATGTTATTAAATTCAGTCACTTTGATAGAACAGCTGCAAAGTCATTACTAGAACATCCAGTCCTATGATGACATTGATAAATATTGGTATGATGAATGCCACAATCAATGCCTAGAAGTATCATCCGAAGAGTAGGATTCGGTTCCTGTTTATACGCACTTCATCTTCGGAGCATTAAGATTGGCTCTTGTAATTTTTCTATCCAAAAACTAGGAAATTCCAGTACATAACAGGTTCGAATACTTCCTAACGAATGAAGAGCTGATGCTCAATTATCCACACATTAACAAGTGATAAGTGCATATAAACAGTTTATTATTATTCATCTTCTTTTTATAACGCTTCTGATGTCCTCCAAAATATTTTTTGTTAATTTTTCACTGTATGATTTTACATATAATTTTAGCTCGTCATCGGAATTTACCAGTGAAAATACCAGTTTATAGTCCTCCAATGGAATGTCTTTGTTAAGCTTTTCGTGTAACCTGTCTATACCTGAAGTGGAATTGAAACAGTTCAATAGTATGTCTGATTCAACACTAAGCTTCCTGTTATTTTTTAACGGATAGAAGTAATACTTCCTAATTTTTCGATATTCTTTTTTGAAGTCTTCCAGGTACTCCCCAAAAGTCATATTGCTATTATATGAGTATTTTAATATTATTTCGTTGTAGGTATCCATGTATTCATAGCCTTCATGTTCACGCAGAAAGGACATGCTTATTAACAGCCTGTCATTCACTTTTCTTGATAAGGCGTAGACAATTACGGCATATACCAGCTCTTCAATACTCATGCTGCTTTCTTTACTGAGATTCGTTACATTAGCCTTCTCAAGCGATAAATACCCTGAAATGCTATATTCAGTGATATCAATCTCTGCCTTGTCCTTTGTTTCTTCATAGTATTTCCTGAAGAAGTTTTCAGCTTCAAAGAATTCATTCACTTCAACATCATATTCACCACATGCCTTTCCCGGATTGTCTGATACTATCAGTAGCAAATTTCTGATAGCATCTACCATATTCTTAATCTGATTTGGTGAAAAAAGGTTGCGGTTATATTCAAAGTACAGGCTTTGCAGTCCATCACTATCACAGCAGTTACGATTTACGCGCACGTGTAAAGGAAATTCCGTATCCTTCTGAAACTTTTTATACATTGAACTGTAATTGTTGGAATTGGAAACAATACTGTACATTGACAGCATTTCCGGGTTGACATCATTTTCTGTCAATTCCCTTGAATACTCATTTGGCTGAATCTTTGCATGACTGAGACCTTCCTTCAGAAGCTTCTTGTTTGTAAGCAGTAATTCACTAAAGGACATATTCTTATCTATATGGCATCTGAGCGGGATTATGTTTGCAAGCATTCCTATCATGTCGTTCATGCCTTCCTTAAAATATCTGCCGCTGACAGTGGTATTCCATACAATATCCTCAAAGGACTTGGATTTTGCAAAGTATAATGATACGACACTGAATGCCAGTACAAATGGTGATATGTGAGTATTGTCTACCACGTTCAGTCTTTCAAGCTTTGTTCTCAGGGCATCATCCAGTACCAGTTCACAGATGGCAAGTTCCTGTCTGTCTAGACCATACCAGTCCTGACTGTAATTTCTTAAATGATTTATCCAGAACTCTTTATCCTCCAGGTATTCCTTTGAAAGCGTATACTTGTTTTCCTCTTCAACATAATCCCTGTAGGAATATTCACAGCCGTCATATTTATCTGACTTCTTTGATAGTGCTATGCATCTGTCAATTTCCCTGGGAAAAATTGTGAAGAGGCTTGTTCCATCGACAATAATGTGGGAAAAGGATCCCACCAGGAGGACATAATCATCGCACTTCAATAATGCAATCTTGTATAACGGCACGTCAATGATTTCTTTGATTGCTCCTTTAAGGAAGTTGTCGATAAACTCTTCTATCTTATAGTCACTCTTCCTGCTGAGATTGTAGTATTCAAAGCAGTCCTCCTTGGTATTATCTGTATGGTACTGTTTGTAGTTGCCGTTGTCTTCTATTATTCTAAGGTCTAAATATGAAGAGCATACTGTGTTAACAGCTTCTTTCAGGAATTTCAGATCTTCTGATGGATATGATCTTTTGAAGTTAAGGTTGAATGCACCATTTGCAGGATTTAGAATGGAATCGGATATTGATTTTTGAGCATTGGACAGGTTAAAGTATTTCACTTATATATTTCCTCCATTATACTGAATAATTTATGAAGAATTCCTTTATTTACGGGCTGTTTTTCATTATTTGGAAAACGAAATTCAATATATCAACAAAATCACTTGTCAAAGGTATTGATATGAAAAATAGTTAAAATGTTCTAAAAAAAGTAATTAATAAAAAGTGTTGGAAGCAGTTAAGGTCTTAGTAAACCTTCACTGATTCCGCTTTCTTCATATTTTTGTGCAATCTTGTCTACAGTTCCGTCAGCGAACATTTCATTCAGTGTGTTCTGAACCTGATTTCTTAACTCCTCATTTCCTTTTTTGAATCCCACACCATACTTCTCATATGATATGACTTCATCCAAAATCTTATATGAGTCACCGTTTGCTTTATTGTTTAGCTGATACTTTGCAGAACCGATATCAACAATCAATGCATCACATACACCAGAATCCAGGTCATTAAAACCTGTATTATAATCCTTAATTTTTAATAATGACTTGAATGAGTCGGATAAATCTTTTTTCTCACCTTCAAGAACCTTTAACACACTATTTCCTTCCTGTACTTCAACGTTCTTATCCTTTAAGTCATCAAATGAATTTATTCCTGAATTTGATTTTACAACTACGACCTGTGAATTATTGAAGTATGGTTCAGACCAGGTGTAATCATTTTCACGACCGTCAATGGTTAATTCACTCCATATGCAGTCTATCATTCCTGAATTCAGTTCTATGTTCTTTGTATCCCAACTGGAGAGAGGCTGGGCAACAAAAGTCCACTTGTTTCTTTTTGCCACTTCTCTTGCCAGTTCTATGTCAAAACCTGTGTATTGTCCGTTATCATCAACATAACCGAATGGTGGAAATTCTGAGTCAAATCCTACAATAAAAACACTTTCATTATTGTTATTTCCCATATCTAAAGCAGATATGGTGGTTAAACTTATCAATAATATGAATGCTATAAACAGAGAGGCTTTTTTTATATTTTTCATCATATCTCCTCGAAATATTACGTTACTATTATATATGGATTTTAATCTATTTAACAAATTACTTTTTAGGACGATAAAACTCGTATATGTTTAACTAACAAAAACAGAATCCTTTAATTCTTACTTAGGTAATATTCATACTAATTTCAAAATTATAATATGTCTTATATACTATTCAATACATACTATAAACATAATTAAATTTTAATTTAATTAAAAAAATCTTGATTAATTGATATTAAACGAGGATTAACATGGCTTCTAAAAACTACTGGACAAAAATAAAAGAATTAGCAATACAGATAAACAAGATAGGAAAAGAACATATCGATGAAACTAGCCTGAGCGAACTTGTACCAATACTGGATGAAATAGAAGTAATAGCACATGATGATGATATAAACTATGATTCTGCAAAATTAATCCTTTCAGATGAAGGAATGATAAACTCATTAGAAACAATACGTGACTTCTACATATATATAGGAGCAAGACTGGAAAGAGAGAATGCATATGAAATCATAGAAGGTGGAGAAAATGCATGGGAAGTACTTGACACGTTCCATTTCTACGAAAGATATGAAGGACTCTTAAAAAACGAATCAGAACTCGTACCTTTTGATGAAAACACAAAACTGGTATTCATAGGAAGTGGACCATTACCAGTTACACTAATCATGTTCAACAAAATGTTCGGATGCAAATGTATAGGAATAGAAGTTCAGCCAAGTGTGGCAAAACTGTCACGACACATTATAAGAAGACTTGGATTGGATGAGGACATAAAAATCGTAATTGGTGATGAAAGATACGTAAAACACTTGGATTATGATGTGATTATGGTAGCAGCATTTGCAATACCAAAAAGTAAGGTATTCGGAAACCTTTGGGAAATAGTGGACACGGATACACCGATACTTTACAGAACATACTCCGGAATGAGACAGATGCTCTATGAACCAGTCAAGGAGGTTGATCTTAGAGGATTCCATCAGGAAGGATTTATGTTGCCAAAAGGTAACGTAAACAATACATCCGTTCTTATAAAGAAAATAGTATAAAGATTATTTAATATTATATTATTTTTTTTATGGGTAATTATAAGATATTGCTCCGTGTATATATTATTAATCTTTTTTTTCATATTTTTAGCTTTATTTTCATTCTATATTTCTTTTTTGAGTTGTTGTAATCATTTTCAACTAAAATAAATGAATAACATGATTTTAATATAAAAATAGTATATTCTAATTATTTAGTATACTAATGTGTACTAGTTTATATTGATAGACTAATTAATTTAGTATAATTATTTATACTAGTATTTTTTTAATGAATTGATGAAATAGATATTTCTTAAGTATATACTATTTGTAGGTGAAAGAATGAGTAATGTTCCATTATTTTTACATGACAATTTAGAAAAATATTTCTATAATAGAAATGAAGAAGTTAAGAGAATTAACTATCTATTGAATTCACTTAATGAATCTATAGCTCAACAATTACTATTGGTAGGTTATAGAGGTGTGGGAAAATCATATTTGTTGAAAAAAATTAAAAAAGAATTACCTGATACATTTTTAAGTATAAACATTGATATTTCACAAATTTATTCAATAAATAAAAGTAAGATGATTCCTGAAACAATTTTATTACATTTTCTAGAAGAGATAAATAAGGAATATCTTGAAAAAACTGGACAAACAGATAAGATTTATAGTAAAATAAAAACACATCTTCAAAAATTACAAATTAAAGATTTTGATTTTAGTCAATCTACAAAAATTTCTGAGATACCTATTCCTAAAACTCAAGATAATTATGAAAAATTAAGTAAATTTGTAATGAATCTTCCTCAAAAAATTGTTGATGAAAATGAAAATATAAATGGTTTTATAATTTTTATAGATGAATTTCAGTTACTAAGAAAATTAGAAAATCCTGATTCTTTTTTCTGGTTAATCAGAAGTTTTAATCAAAATCAACATAATGTCAGTTATGTTTTTACTGGAAGTATATCTAAAACATCAGATATTATTGAATCATTAAATGGAGAAACTGGAGCGTTTGGAGGAAGATTAATTCAGATTTCAATAAATCCATTTACCAAAGAAGAAACTCGAGATTATTTCAAAGATAGATTAAATGATATAACATTTACTGATGATGGATTTGATAGATTTTATGAATGTACTAGAGGTATACCCTTATATATAAATAGTTTCTACAATGTTTTATCTCAGAAT
>CAZUHM010000013.1:16371-25754 GCA_964620575.1 uncultured Methanobacteriaceae archaeon
TGTTTCCTGAGACACTAATTCTAACTCCTCACTGATGAGGATAAAATTAAAAAAACTTTCATATTAAATATGGAACAAATATTATGGAAAATCTCAAGAATTTGGGGTTCTTTAAATGATTATGAAAAAGAAATTGTGGAAATATTATTAGACAATAAAGAGTTAACTTGGACATAAACTTATAATAAGATTTCTTTTACAAGAAATACATTTAACAAATATCTTGAAGATTTAAGAAACAAAGGTATAATAGAATATAAAAATAAACAATACTATTTAGCTGACAAAATGTTAATAACTTGGTTAAAACATGAAAAGGATGTAAATGGTTTTTATCCTTCTTAATTAATCTAATTTAATCTTTCATTAAAAAAATTGGATTCAAAGTTTCTGATTATAAATTATGGGATGTACTCTTCTCAGTGTAGTGATGTTTTATAACTTTCTGATTTTGGTATAATGGTAAAAGTAGTTGTTGAAGATGATATTTACATTAATCTTCCAAAACTTTTGGACTTAATTTTTAGAATGATATTAATTTTATAATTAATTTTTCTTTTTTGGAGCTTAACGTTAACTTCGACATTTTCTTCATAGTTTCAATTATTCTGATTCTTTCATTATAATATGCAGATTCTTCATCTGAGAAATCATTAAATATTTTGTTTCACACCATTTTTTCCATTACTTTTATATTCCATTAATTGTATATACAAGTATAATAATTGCATATGCAAGAGTTGATTTAATGAGTAACACAAACATAGAAATAATCACAGGAGACCCTAAAAGAGCCATAAACAAACTGGCATGGCCATTGATAGCAAGTATGGTACTTATATTTGCAAACAACATCATAGACAGTATATGGGTAGCAGGACTAGGTTCAGACCCACTTGCAGCACTCGGATACGTAACACCACTATTCATGGTACTTGTCGGTTTCGGAAATGGTATCGGGGCAGGAGCAAACAGTCTGATATCACGTTATATCGGAGCAAAGAAGATTGAAGAAGCAAACAATGCAGCAATACACTCAGCAATTCTGAGTGTCATAATATCAGTAGTCATAGGAGGAATATTCATATTATCACTCGAATGGCTGCTGAACATCATGGGAGCATCAAGTGTAATAGGATATGCCATGGAATACGGTACAATAGTATTTGCACTCACATTCGCAATACTGATGCCGCCAATCTTTGGAGGAGCATTCAGGGCAGAAGGAGACATAAAAAGATCTACAATACCAATAGCACTGGCAGCAATAATTAACATGATACTTGACCCAATTCTCATATACACACTAAACATGGGAGTTGCAGGAGCAGCACTGGCAACAGGAATTGCACCATTAATAAGCTTGCTGTTAATATTCTACTGGATTTTCATAAAAAAGGACAATTATATATCATATGACCTCAAATACTTCCACCATGACATTAGAATGTACAAGGAAATACTGGTAGTTGGAATACCTGCAAGTCTGGAACAGCTGATCATGGCAATATTGACAATACTGGTAAACTATATGCTGACACTCGTTTCAGGACCCGTGGCAGTAGCAGTATATACGGCAGGATGGAGAATAATATCACTCGGACTGCTACCGGCAATAGGAGTGGGAACAGCAGCAATATCAGTAGCAGGAGTAGCATATGGTGCAAGAAAATATGAAAACATAAAAATAGCAACAAGATACTCTGCAAAACTTGGACTTATAGCATCAATACTAGTCTGCATAGTACTATACCTATTTGCAAACCAGATAGCATTCATATTCTCATACTCTGAGGCAAGTTCACAACTGGCACCAATGATAGCATCATTCCTGCAGATAATGTGCCTGTTCATATTATATGTACCATTCGGTGCAAGTGCAGGAAACGTGTTCCAGGGACTTGGAAAGGGAACAACATCATTCGTACTGACAACAATACGAGAACTGATTCTCGTACTGATATTCGCATACCTGCTAGGATTCGTATTCGGTATGGGAGAAATGGGAATATACTATGGAATGCTGCTGGGAGGACTAATAGGATCAGTAGTAGCCTACCTGTACATAGAACTCTATATCAGCAGACTACTCAAAGGTAAGGTCGAGGGAAGCACAATATGAAATCAATATATGAGGAGGATGTACCGACAAATCTTTACATCTCACTAATAAACAGAAAACACGCAGCTTATCTAAACAAAAAGCTTGAAAAAGAGAATTTAAGTTTCGGACTTTATCCGCTGCTAATTAAAGTACACATTGAAGACGGAATAAGCCAGGAAGATCTGGCAACATTCTTTCAACTCAACGAAAGCACAATAACAAGAAACCTGAAAAAACTGGAAGAAAAGGGATTCATCAAGAAAAATCTGGAACACAGAAAGAAGATAATAACCACAACACCAATGGGATCTAAAACAGCACAAAAAATAATGAACTATGATGAACAGTGGGATGAACAAATCAGAAAAAACATGACCGAAGAGGAATTTCAGAAGTTTAAGAAAACACTGCATAAAATATGTATATCTTTAATATAATCTTCTTTTTTCTTTTTTTTAGCTGAAAAAAGTTTGTAACTAATATTAATATTGTAATGAATAAGAGTATCCTTTTAGAATAGATTAAATAATATGAAATTAGATAAATAATTATATATAATGTTTATGGGGTGTTAGTGGATGCAAGATTATAAATTAACTCGTTCATCACCATTTAGACCAGGAATTCGTGTAAATACAAATGATTTTGTAGGTCATGAAGAGTTAATAATGGATATGATAAAAAGAGTTAATCCATTACTTGAAGGAGAAGTTGTCAGTTATTATATTGTTGGAAATAGGGGAATGGGAAAATCTTCATTATCCTATTACTTTAGTGAAATATTGGAAAAAAAATTTGAAATAATTCCTATTCATATATCAAATGAGGGAGTATCTGATTTGAATACATTAATAGTACAGATAATTGAAACACTATTAAATGAAATATCCGATAAAAAATGGTCTAAGAAGATACTTGACTTTTTTGGAGAAAATGTGGAAAGTGTAGGGTTTCTAAATTTCTCATTTAAACTAAAACCAAAGTCAGATGATTATATTGAGTCCTTGGTTAGACACTTTGATAAGTTCATAAAGGATATACTGGATAGTATTGAGGATAGCAATGGATTGTTAATAATTATTGATGATGTTAACGGACTTAGTGAAAATCCAGATTTTGCTAATTGGTTTAGACGAATTTATCATGAATTAACCTTCAAATACAATAATGAAATTCCACTTGCATTCATAATAACTAGCTTCCCTGAAAACTTAAATCAATTACAAGTGCATAATGAGTCATTCAGTCGATTATTCAATCATTTCGATTTAAGTTATCTAAGTATGGAAGATGTTAAAAAATTTTATAAAAATAAGTTTTCTAGTGTGGAAATTGGGATAAATGATGAGGTTCTTGACTTGATATCAAAATATTCATATGGGATGCCGTTAATGATGCAGGAAATAGGTGAAAGTATCTACTGGTTATGTGATGAATCAAAATACATAGACTTATCCTTAGCATTAACTGGTATAAAGGAAGCAAATCGGAGAATTTATTCGAAATATTTGAATCCAATTGTCATAGATGATAATTATACGTATATTCTTGAAATCATATCAGATAACATAAATGGGGATGATATGACCTCTTTTGATATTAATGATTTTAAAGATAATTTAAATAATGAAGAAAAAACAGTGTTGGACATATTTCTAGAAATAGCAATAGGTAATCAAGTAATTACAAAAATCAATCAGACAAACAGGTTTAAATTCAATAATCCATTATACGCAATTTATCTGAAAATAAACAAGTTATAATTATATATGATTATTTCTAATAACCACAACACTCAGTGGATCCAAAACAGCACAAAAAATAATGAACTATGATGAACAGTGGGATGAACAAATCAGAAAAAACATGACCGAAGAGGAATTTCAGAAGTTCAAGAAAACACTGCATAAAATAAGTTTGTCACTAATATAATCTTTTTTATCAAAAAAAGGGAGTTATGGGAGAGTAAAATTATTATTATATTTTATCCTATTTTTTATTTATTTTCTTTATTCATTTTATTAAATTATTCTTCCTCATTTTGATTTTCATATGATTTGAACGGCTTTTCTTTTGTTGGATGTCTTTCTGCTTTTATGGACAAACCCATTTCATCTTTTTCATATACTAATTCCTTGAATACGGAAACTACTATTAATAGTAAAACAATTGAAAATGGAAATGCCGTGATTATAAGAATGTTTTGTAATGCATCCAATCCACCATTTATTAAAAGTACTGTAGCTATGCTTGCTAGCGTTATTCCCCATATGAATTTAATCTTATTTGATGTTTTTTCATTCCCATTTTCTGACAGAATTGCAAGTACCACTGTAGCAGAATCTGCTGATGTAATAAAGTATATGAATACCAGTATAATTGCTATTATCGATAAAATCATAGCTAGTGGATATTGACTGAACACTCCAAATAGCATATGATTTATTGGCAGGTTAATTACAGGATTTGAAGGTGTTGCTATGTTCATAGCCAATGTTCCAAATACTGAAAACCACATGAATGAAAATACTGAGGGAACTAGCAATATGTATGTTAAAAATTCCCTTATTGTCCTTCCTTTTGAAATATTTGCTATAAAAACTCCTACAAATGGTGACCATGAAATCCACCAGGCCCAGTAGTATATTGTCCAGGACTGCACCCAGTTCTGTTGTGCTAGTGTGCCTGAAGCAGCAGTTCTGAAGCTCATTCTGATAAAATCATTAATGTATGCTCCAATACTTTCAATGAAAAAATTTGCAATATCTAATGAGGGACCTATGAATATAGCTATTAACAGTAATATTACTGCTAGGATTATGTTTGTATCAGAGAGTATTCGTACACCCTTATTTATACCTGACATTGCAGATAAGAGAAAGAGTATTGTTGCAATTATTATTATGATTATCTGTACGTTTATTGATTGAACAAAACCGAATAGGTAATTAAATCCACTGTTTATCTGTACTGCTCCCAGACCTAATGATGTTGCCACTCCAACTACGGTTGCAAATATTGTCAGTGCATCTACAATATTTCCCAGTTTTCCTTCTGTTAATTTTCCAAAGATTGGTTTTAACGTTGAAGATATGTTAGGTACTTCCTTTTTCCTGTATTTGAAGTATGCAATAGCTAAAGCAACCATACCATATACTGACCATGCGGAGATTCCATAGTGAAAAAAGGAATATTTCAGTGCATCAAGCATTGCCTGTTGTGAATATATTGATGCTTCAGGTGCCATCAGAGCATAATGTGTTAATGGTTCAGCTGCTCCGTAGAATACTAACCCTATTCCCATTCCCGCAGAAAATAACATTGCTATCCAAGAGAATGTTGAGTATTCTGGTTTAGAATCCGGGTCTCCTAAGCGTATTTTACCCATCGGATGGAATATTACAACCACACTTAGTACTACACAAAGGAACACTACCATTAAATAAAACCATCCGAAGTGTATTCCCAGAAAATCTCTTATAAAAGCCGTATTTTGTCTGAACTGTTCGGGTAATGTTATTGCTAAAATCATGATACAAATGAATGGTATCAATGCCAACCATAGAACTGGCTTATTTAGCTTATTGGATGATTTAATAATATCAAACTCCTTTTTTTGATTATTTAAACATACTAAAATTTAATCAAACAATCATATATTACAATTTTTTAATATATCCCTGTTTAAGGTAATATTTATATTACTATTTGAATTATTTCTTAAATAAATATATACGCTTTTTAATAATTTTGTTGATAATTTTATCAATAATATTCTCAATAAAACAAATATAATCCTTAAAAATCAATGTACGTAAAACAATAGTCAATAAAAAGGTATGACCAATAATAATTCAGTATTTAATTCAATATTTGATAAAGAATTGTTGATGAATATATTCTGTAAATTGTATGTTACACTTGCAATTATTGTATAAATTCTATTTAATACTATTATTGCTTGATTTTTCAAAAATATATATTATACAGGGTACTCGATTTAGATGATTTCAAATAGTTTATTTGATGTTCTTTTTTAAGTTCGCCTAATGTTGTTTGCTTGTTTTTGTAGGGTACTTTTGTATTTTCAAGTTTTTGGTCTTTTGTGTCTTTTTTCTTTCTTCTGTGTTTTATTGCTGGCCTTAGTTCTATATTTCCTTCTGATAATTGTTGCATTTTTGTTTTTGTATCATAACCTTGTTGTATGCATATTGCAGTTAATAATAAGCAAATATAGATGCTTTTACTTATTGATTTGGTTGTGTATTTGTGGAATGTGCCTAATCCGAAGGTGTCTTTGGCTACTTTGAAAAAGTCTTCTATTAGTCCTCGAACTGGTTTTAAATCTTTCCAGTTAATGATTTTTTGAATTAATATCTTTTTTAATTGTTTGTATTCTTGTTTTATTGTTTTTTTATTGTTTTTGTTGTATATTTCGAGTGGATATGCTAGATTATCGGATAGTTTTTGTATGATATTTTCGTATTTTGGGAAGATTATTGGGACGATTTTGTAGTGGTTAATTCCATTTTTATAGTTGTCTAGTGAGTAATATCCGCGGTCAAATAATATTATTGTTCTTTTTGCAAATAATCTTCTTCTTTTTAGTTCTTTTAATACTTCTTCATAAATTTTGTGTCATGTGGTGCTCCAGGATGGATAAGTATACTTATAGGACATAATGTTTCTTTATCAAGTGTTACTGTTACTTTAAATCCTATATAATATTTTTTGGTGGTTGAATATCCCCATTTGAGCTTTAATTTTTCTAAACGTTCTTTTGTGATGAATTCTTTGAGGATGTTTATATCTGTTGCGACAGGGGTTGCATCTACCAAAAACGTCTTAATTGCTTTTTTATTTGATTTATGTATTTGTGAAAGTATGCTGTTGGTTATATTATTGAATTGTTCAGCGTTATATCTGCTAATATATGCGTAAAATACTTGTATGGTGGGTACTTCTGTGATTTTAAAATATTTTCTACGTTTAGAATCACTTTCCAATTGTCTTATAACATCAGACATTGTATAGTTATAATACATACTTATTAACATAATTTTCAAATATGTCATAAAAAGAGTAGTGTTATGTATACCATTTCTTGATAAAATCTTAATAGTATTAGATGTATCAATAAATTTAAGTATTTTATTCAACAAACATAGCTTTGGGTCTTTTTGATTAATATTTATACTTGGTTTCATTTTAATCGCTATATAAATATATGTAAACTATTGTATTTATATTTTAGGGTCAAAAAGACCCTTTTTTATTAAAAAAAGAACTAATAAAAAGTACCATAAATAAATAGCAATATATAGATATTCAAATCTAAAAAATAAGATTATATATGACTCATTTCCAAACTATTTTCGAGTACCCTATATATTATAATCGGAAAATTTTTGTGCAATATGAAAAAATATAAGTTTTCTACAGAGCATATATTTAGTATAAAAATAATTTATTTCGTGGTTTTTGTAAATAAATTAAGCAATATAAAGAATTATATTTGATGATTAAATTAATACTTTTTATATGTTGGAAATACTTCGTGTTGATTATTTAGAAATGTTTCTAAAAAGTATTATAAATTTTTTTTCATAATTGTTAACATTGAATTTTGATTTTTAGAAATGATACAATCTCTGTAAGATTAAAAAATATTGAAAAGAATTATAAATTTAAAGATTGAATAATTTCATTAACTATTAAACGAGAAATATATATCTCAGATTATGAAACATTGGATGAACTAATAGACTTGTTTATGTCTTTGTTATATGAAATAGTAGATAATATGACCTATATGGAATGATTAATGGAATTTTTTGACATTAACTTATAGTAAAAGACTATAATAGAGAAATTATTTTAATATAATAAAAAAAGTTGATATTTATGGCTAAGGTTGATAGAAAAATATGTTATAGTGTAAATAATTGTTCGGCGAATACAAATTGTATTGATGTTTGTCCATTACATGTTATTAGAAATGTAAATAATATGATTATCATTGGAAGTGTTTGTGTTGACTGTGGTGAATGTGTAACTGTTTGTCCAAAAAAAGCAATATCCTTGTAAATATTAAAAAATAAAATTTTTTTTATTTTGAAAAGGAGTAAATCTTTCTTTTTTATTAAAAAGTTTTTTGCCAAGACTCATTAATATACAAAAAAAGTATATGAAAATGAATGTTTGGTGGGGAATAATATTTATTTTTGTTTATTTTAGTTGTAATCCGTCTTTGAATGCTTCTCCAACTCTTTCTTGAACTCGGTAATAGCCATGAGTGTAAGGATCAAATGCAATAGCATCCATTAATGAAATGTCAACATTGTCTCCATCCATTACTTCTTCTGTTGCTGTTACATTCACTACATTTGCGATTACTCCACAACCATATTCCTCATTCTAATATTCTATGAATTCACATTCAAAACATATTGGCAATTCATTTATTATAGGTGCATCAACATTTTCTGATTTTGTAGCTCTTAGTCCAGTTTTTTCAAATTTGTCAGGCGTATCATTACCTGATGCTATACCCAGATAATCTGCTTCTACAACGTGCTTGCTGTCTGCTATGCTTACTGTGAATGCTTTTCTTTCTTTGATGTTTTCAACTGTTTTGTGTGTTTCAGTGAGGTTTAATATCACTTGATTTCTGGATAACATGGTCCCCCATGCAGCATTCATCACATTAACACTATTATCTTCATTATATGTTGCTACCAGTAGGTACTGGCATGGGAAATATTGCTTCTGTAGTTTTAATGTTTTTTCTCATATGATTTTTCTCCTATTTTTTTATTTCTTCAATTATTTTTTTTATCGTGTTTGAATTTTGATTATATGCCTTTGCCACGCATTTCCATTCATTGTTCATTTTCAGTAATAATAGCACGTCTGTAAAGTCTATTCTATTTCCCCATCCTTCTTCAAGTACTCTGACAACGGCTAATGTTTCTTCAAGTAACAATACGTCTATACGGGCATTGAAATTATCTCCTCCAGGTACACTGTCAACATTATCATAAAATTGTTCTATGGAACCATGTTCTAATTCACCATCAAGATATCCGAACAGTACGGCTTCATCAATAAATAATTCTTTGGCATATTTGCTGTTTCCTTCACGTACACTTTTCACAAATTTCATTGCAGCTTCTTCAACTTTCTTATATTCTTCAATATCTGATCTCATCAGTTTCACCTTTGTTTTTTTATCTAAAAACGAATACCCTAACCTCTACAGGTTAGGGATGGAAAGAAA
>CAZUHM010000014.1:0-25732 GCA_964620575.1 uncultured Methanobacteriaceae archaeon
ATGATTACAAATAATCATTCTACACTTCGCGTTAACATACATCAAACTAAATCGTACTATTGTACTTTATTTTAGCTCTCATTATCATCATTATCGCTACAATTGGAAATTTACACTTTCATCACTTAAACATGTTAATGTTTTTGTTCAAGTGTTACGCTTTTTGTAGTACATACTATTGTCATCAAATCTTTCTAATCAAGTTAATTAGAAAATTTTGCATAAACTTTGTTTTTATGATATTGAATTTATAGTTTCAATCATCAGCACAATAAATAAAAATTATGAAGTTTAAATCTAATTCAAGATTTCTTCTACTGTATCAATTTTTGATTTTAATGTAATATCATCCTTGTCTCGTCTGTCATCTATTTTTATTACCGTGTACAATCTATCTGTTCCGGCTTCAAAAACTGCTTCCTGTGCTTTTGTTATTGTATCATATAACTCTTCCAGATTATCAGATTCTATTTGTGTTCCCATAGCTGTCAGCTGATAATTAAGTCCCGAATTCTTGATTATTTGTACTGCTTTTTTAATGTATTGTCTACATTCAGTGTTTTGTGTTCCTACAGGTAATATTGCAAAGTCTGCTGTTATCATATATTTCACCTTTTATTGTTTTTTGTATAATTTTGCATATTTATTTATTGTTTCTTCATTCATTTTATATAATTCATCTATGAGGTATGTTCTGAATGAACCTGATGCCTGTTTATTGTATTGGCATGTTCTGTATGCTAGCTGACCTGCAATTGTCATGACCAGAGTTCCTGTGATTGCTGCTTCCAGTGATTCTGTCACTGCATGATATGCTCCTATTATGCATGTGAGCATACATCCACTTCCTGTGATTTTTGACATCATCTGATCACCGTTGTCAATATAGTATGTTTGCTTGGCATTGGTGATAATGTCTATTTTTCCCGATACTGCTATTGTTGTGTTTAGTTTCTTTGCTATTTCTTCAATTATCTGTGCATTTTCTTCTATGTTATCCCATGTTATTTTATCGTCTGCTGCTGCATCTACTCCTTTTGCTGTTATGGTTTCATCAAGTATTCCATATAGTTTTCCTATGGCTTTTATTTCGGACATGTTTGATCTTATGATGTTTACTTCTGATTGATCTATGACTTTTCTTGTTATATCGTTTCTTAGTTTTGAAACTCCTACTGCTACGGGGTCCAATATCAGTGGTGTTTGTGTTTTCTTTGTTTCCTGTGATGCCTTTGTTATTGTTGGTATCTGGTCATTGAGGAGATTTCCAAGGTTTATGATTGTTGATTGTGCTATCTGTACAAATTCTTCTATTTCTTCTTCTTCATTTGCCATTGCGGGTGATGCTCCTATTGCCAGCACTGCATTTGCACAGTCGTTTATTGTCACATAGTTTGTTATGCAGTGTGTCAGTGGATTTGTTTTTCTTAATTTTTCTATTGTCTTGCTTATTTGCTTAGTTTTGTTGTTATCAATTTCATACATTATCTTTTCACGTTTTATTGTTTGTACTTATTATTTTGGATATAGGTAGTATTTAATGATTTTTCTTGTCGTGATAAGTGTATTGCTTGTTAAAATGAGTTTTGTTTTTGGAGGTTATGATTGTCTCATGCTGGGAAGGGTATGTTTTTATTTTTTGTGTATTATCCTGTCGTATATTTTTTTTAGTCTTGTCTGTGTGTTTGGCATATTTTCTGTTTCTTTTATGTAGCCTTCTTCTATGTTCTTCTGGTATGCTTCTATCGTATTTTTTGCTCTTTGTTTTTCATAGTATATTCTTAGTGGTATGAGTATTAAGAGTATGCATATGTTTGCTGCTGTCATTCCCATGTGTATCATTACCTGTTCCCATAATAAGAGTAATGGCACTATGAGTATGAACCCCAGTGCTCCCATGGAGTATGTTGTCCCGTGTGTCCATTTGCAGTCCAGTTCAAATTTTCCAAAGAATTCTTCGGGTTTTTCCATGTATATTCCTCTGGATTCTCCTATGCATTTTGGTACTATGTATATTGCATATATGAATATCAGCATTGTTGCTATTGTGTTAATTGTGTTTACATATTCCAAGTTCATACCCCTCAAAAATATTTTTTTTGTCCTGTATTAATTTATTGTTTTTATCAGGTATAAAAATTTTTAGTCTTACCTCAATTTTTAGTAATTTATTGATATAGGAGAATTTTGGAGAAAAATATAATATATAATTCTCCAATGATTCTATCCTATTGTTCAACCCTTATGTCATAGGTTGTATTTCTTGCTCCAAGATATGCCTGTCTTTGACCTGTAACTATCTCAACGGATTTTACAACATTTTCTCCAATGTATATATCGTTTATGTCAAGTATTCCATCTGTTATGTTAAAATATTTACTTATCTGGTTTTCCTTGTATGTGACACCATTAATCTTTACGCATACCTTGTTTGTTCCAACAAGATTATGTCCAAGATAATCTGTCAGTTCTGCTTTGAGACTTAATGTAGTGTCCTTAACAGTTGCCGAGTATATGTTAATATTAACACTTGATGCTTCTACAGTGAAGTTTGTCGTGTTTCTTATTGATCCTGTGTATACAGGATTTATATATATTGCCGTTATAGTATGGTTTCTGGCGTTGCCTTCAGCATCGACTGCTGACATTAATCCAACAGAATAGTTGAGAACTGCAGTACCGTTTATAACAGGTACCTTGACAGGATTATGGTTTTCATCTCTTACTGTTTCATCATTTAGTTTAAATACGACATAAGCATTCTCGTCAACATAGGTACTGTTATCAGAATTCATTGTGTCGGTAATTCTTGCAGTGACCGTTATGTTTTCGTGCTGTTTTGCAGATACTTTTGTGTTGACTGTTATTGTTGCCTGTCTGTGTGATATTGTGGCACTTGCAACGTTTGACTTTGCACTTTCGTACTTGTATGATCCGCTGTATGTTGCCGTTATGTTGCAGGCATTCTTAAGGTAATATTCCGCGTCTATAACGTACTGTACAACTCCGTCCTTTACAGTGAACTTGTGTGCTGCAACTTCATCAGAGTCAAAACGGTCGTCCTCCCTTAGTGTACGTCCGTTTATTTTAAATACAATGTTTCCTCCAGTCACATTATTTCCTTTCTCATCTGTAAGTCGGGCTGTTAGTATAATCTTATCGCCCACACATGTATTCACGTCACTTACCACGAGCGTTACCTGTAGTTTTGATACTGTTACTGTCATATTGTCTGATGATGGATAGTAGTTATTGTCTGCAAATGATGCATTTATATCATAGCTTCCGATTTTTGCCTTTTTGATTGTCAGGTTAAATCTTCCCTCATCATCTGTTTTTGCCACGTATTTCTTGTTGTTTACCTTTATTGTCACCTGCTTTTGCTGTAGTAGGTTGTTGTTTTTGTCAAGCAGTACTCCGCTTATGACCATGTTGTCCTGTGGAAGTATTCTACCTGTTTCATCCAGTATTATCCGAGATTCTTGTCTGTCGGCATTGAATGTTTTTGTGACCGTTGCAGTGTTTGTGTATGCTGATTCGGGAAGTGTTGCTTCTATAATGCTTATTCCTGCGTTGAAGTCGCTGGTTGTTTTTGTGAAGTATCCGTTCTCATCTGTTTCCAGGATGTACGTGTTATTGTTTAGTTTAACTGTTATTATGGTGTTGTTTAGTGGTCTGTGATATGAATCTGTTACTTTTCCAGCTAGTGTAACATTTCCTGAATATATTGCACCTGTTATGTCATCAAGTGTTATTACAGGATTGTCCTTGACTATGCTTACAGTCACGGGTGATGTTGTAAGACTTTCAGTGTAGTCTGTTTTATCTATGTGCACTGTTATACTGTAGTCGTCGGGTACAAGCTTTTCTGTTGTTATGCATATTGTTGCGTTTTCATCACTTTTATCCGTGATTGTCTGATTGTTTATTCTTATTTCAACTGTTATGTTTTCTGTTGTGATTTGTGCATCTGTTTTAAGTGTCAGATTTACTGTTATAGTGTTTTCCCGGTTATCAGCTGTTATTGTCATGTTTTCTATTTTTAGTGATGCGGGATTTGTATTGAATGTTGCGCCTGTACTGCTTGCATTGTAGTTAGTGTTTCCATTGAATGTTATGTTCACTGTGTTTTGGCGTGTTTGTGTTGTTTTATATATTATTCTGAACTTTCCTTCTTCGTCGGATTCGACGTTTTCAATATTTTCATCGTTGATTTTTACTGTCAGTTCTGTTTTTATCGAAACGTTTCTATCATCACTTATTCTTCCAGTGACTGTTATTGTGTCATTTATTGTCGTGTTTGTTAGTGGTTCAAGTTCTATCTTTGTGTTTCTCTGTTGAATGTTTATTTTCTCGGAATTTTGTGATGAGGAGTATGCATTATTTTCAATGAATTTGACTGTCAGATTGCATTCTCCGACTGTGTTTACTGTGTAGTTCATGGTGTAGTGTCCGTCTGTGAGTGTTATTGTCTGAATTTCTCTGTTGTTTATGTATACTGTTACCTGTCCCTGTGCAGTTGTCTGACTGTTTTCTTCAAGTACCTGTCCGCTGATTGTTATTGTGTCGTTGTATCTGATTGTTTTGTCTGTTGAATCTATTTGGACTGTGGTGTTTGTTTTATGTACTTCTATGCTTTTCTGGTCTGATGATTCCTCATACTTCGTGCTGCCTGGGAAGGTTATTCTTATTGAGACGTTTTTACTTTCCTGTATTGTGATGTCCTCACTGAAAATTCCTTCCTCATCACTTTGTATAGTGGTATTTATTCCGTCTACGCTAAGATTTAATGTTAGCTTCAGGGGATTGTTCTTTTCGTCACTTATTCGTCCGGTGACTGTCACTGTCTTGTTTACCTGTGCTGGATTAGTAACTGCATCTATACTTATGACTGTTGCTATTTTATTTGCACTGATTTGTATTTCGTAAAGTGATGATATATATTCATCAGAACCCCTGTATTCGGCTGCTATCGTGTATATTCCACTTGCTGTCGGAGTGTATGTTATTGTTTTTGTAGCATTTTCCAATTCCAGGACTTCATTGTATACTATTTCATCTTCAGGATTTTTTATTACAAGCTGCACTGATTCGTTCAGGTTATTGTCATATTCGTCGTGGAGTTTTACTGTGATGTTCACATTTTCATCCACTTGTGTGTCGGTTGACTCCAGTGTTAATGTTGTATTTGTTTTTTCAAGTATAACTGTATAATATTCGAAGTTTTCATCATAGTATACTCCTTTTTCTTCTGCTATGAAGTATGCTTCGATATACAGTTGTGACTGTCCGGTGTAGTCTTTTGTGTCAATACTTGTCTGGTAATTTCCATCTTCATCGATTTCAATGTTGTTTTTTACCAGTTCATCGTTTACGTATAAGGATATGCTTCCATCTGGTATTATTGAATGGTTATAACTGTCCTCGACTTTTCCATAGATGTATAGTGTTTGACTGGTCTTAATTGTTTCCGGAGCTGTGAGTGTTATGTTTACATTTCTTCGTGAAAGGTAGTATGTAACATCTTCGTCGATGTAGTCATGATTTTCATTTTCTTCCACGTTGAAGTTTATGCTCAGAAAATCGTCTTCCGTAATCTCGTTGAATGTGTACTGGGTAAATGTGAATCGTCCATCCTCGTCTGTTGTCACACTTCCCATCACAGTGTTCTGTGTGCTTATTGTGATTGTAACGTTTTCGACTGGAAAGTCGTCCTCATTTACTATCTGTCCTGTTATTGACACGTTTTCTTTTACCAGTGATTCATAGTAGTCTTCGACTATAAGGTTGAGTGTTGCTATTTCTGTTGTGAATTCCTGTGTAGTGTATGCTTCCTGGTAGTTTTCATCTTCCGGTGCCTGAAGTACTAGTCTGTATGTTCCTGCCTTTTTTGGTGTAAACTCGAAGGAGTACTCACCGTTTTCTGTTTGTATATTGTCATTTGTGTATACGGTTGTATGTGTGTCTGTGTCTATGATTCTTGCTGTTATTGTTTTTTGGTAAGTGTTCTGTCTGTTTGTGATTTGTCCCGTGATTTCTATTGGTGTTGCCACTACTGTGTATTCTATGCTGTCTGATGTGATTGTGTTTGTTATTTTTTCTATGTCGAAGTATATTTCATTTTCTGCATCTGTGTATTTGTCTGTTGGACTGTTGTATTGTGCTGTAAGTTTTATCATTTCCTGTGCTGGAATGTTTTCGAGTTTTATTGTTTTTGTGTATTTTCCTGTTGTGTCTGTGGTTGTTGTGTATTGCTGACTGTTTAGTGTGATTATTATCTCTGCGTTGTCTATGGGTTCCTGGTCTTTGTAGTATAGTTGTCCTGTTACTGTTATTGTTGAGTTTATTTCCTGGTTGTCTATTTCGTCTGTTGTTATTGTTGTTTCATATGCTTCCGTGTCCAGGATTATGCTCTGGCTTGTCTGTGCATTGTATTGGTTGTTTCCTTCAAAGTATGCATATATTTCCTGTATTCCTGGGCTGTTTGCGGTGTATGTTTTTTGTATGTGTCCACCGTTTAGTGTGATTGTTTCTGTGTTTATGTCGTCTATGTATAGTTGTATTTGTGATGTTATTGGTGTGTCGAGTTTGTCTTCTGTGAGTGTTATATCTATTGTGTATTCTTCGTCGGGGTGTGTTATATGGTAGTTTTCCGTTGACAGTTCATCCTGTGGGTTGTTGATGAACTTTAGTGTGAGTGTTGTGTCGGTTGCTTCTGTTTCCTGTTTTGTGTTTGTTTTCTGTGTTTTTGTCAGGTTCTTAGTGTTTGTATCTTCTTGTGTGTTTTGGTGGTTTATCAGCGTATTGTCCTGTTCTACTGATGTTTCGTAGTTGTCTTCTATGCTTATTGTTTGGTTGTTTTGTGTTGCATTGACTGCTGTTAAACCTATTAAAAGAAATACAAATGTCAGTACTAAGAACGTTTTTGTTATGTTCTTGTTCATTTCATGATTTCTCCAAAAATATGTAATAAGAAAGAATAGTAAAAGTATTACTTTCTTATCATTATTATGATTGAACAATATTCTATATAAATATATCATTAATTATAAAAAAGTTGTAAAAAATATAATATAATTTAGAATAAAACATATATATTTAATATTTATTAGAAATAGTATTAAATAATAATGATGTAGTAAACTGCAATACAATATGATATTATACATGAAAAACAAAAATAAATACATGAAAGAAAAATAGGGGGAATAAAAAATAGAATCGGGAAGACTGGAAGCATTTGTCGATGCAGTAATAGCAATCATAATAACAATCATAGTCCTGGAATTTCCACAACCGGCTGACGCAAGCATAGCAGCATTGTAGGAATTGAAAATAATATTCTTCGCATACATAAACAGTTTCATAACATGCTTTACAATGTGGTACAGCCACCACAACATGTTCCAGTATATAAAGGAAATAAACGGAAAAGTACTGATATCTACTGGAGCTATGCTATTCTGTATGTCCTTACTGCCATTTTTAACCACATACCTGGCAACAAACTTCAGCTCAGCACTACCACAATTCATTTACGGAATTACATTTGTACTGATAGAAGCGTTTTACCTTCTTACAACAAAATTCTTATTGGACATCAAAGACAACGAAGAACTTAGAGAGGAGTTATGTGCAAGTAAAGTAGCACAAAGGTTCTACGTGTACATCATAGGGTTCATAGGAATTTTCCTGGGAAAACCTGAAATAATGTCACTGGCATGCTTTGTATCGATAGTTATATTCTATGTGCCAATAAATCAGATAAGACATTGCGTAATTACAGAAGAACATGCTGAAAAAAAATCCAAACACAGCATAATAAATAGGAAAAAATAAAAACATTAAGATTTTTAAATAATTTGGGGGGTGAAATTATGGATAAGAGAATCATATCAGCAATAGCCGTGATAATTATTGCACTTCTGGGCGGATTATTTGGAACAGGAGCATTATCTGATTCAAATCATACCGACACATCACATACTACAATTGCATCAAACGTTTCAATAGATGAAAACGGGGAGTATGTGACTGCCGATGAGGTGGCAGCATACATTAAGGAATATCATAAATTGCCCGGCAATTACATTACAAAGAAGGAAGCACAAAGTCTTGGATGGAAGGGCGGACCTCTTAAATCATATGCTCCGGGAAAAAGTATTGGAGGCGATGTGTTTACAAACAGACAGGGAGTGCTGCCGAAGATTAACAGCAAATACATCGAATGTGATATTGATGCCAACGGAACTTCAAGAGGAGCAAAAAGAATAGTTTACTCTACTGAGGATTACAGGGTTTATTATACTGAAGATCATTACAACACATTTGAAGAGCTTTAATAGGGATGTGTGGCTTTGAAATACATTACATTGGACGGTAAAAAGATAAATGAAGAATCTCATGATTATCTGATTCGTAAGCTTGACTTACCTGATTATTATGGTAGGAATCTGGATGCATTATATGATTGTCTGACCGATATTGGTGTTGAAACTCAGATTGAATTGATAAATAGCGATGAGGTTTCTCTTGATTTGATTGACACATTCTTTGATGCATCTCTTGAAAGTGATTTCTTGTTTTTTGTCTGTGATGACTGATGCTTGTCGGTCATTTATCACAGATTATTATTTTTTTTGTTGATTAAGTTGTTAGTTATTTATACTATGAAAAATATATAACATTGTGAAGATAATATAACAATGTGAAGTGAATAAGATGAATACAGAAGAATGGGACATAGAAGTAATAAACAACATAAAAGAAGTAGATAAGCACATAAAAGAATCAAAAGTAACATTAAACTACGACTTTATCACAGACAACTACTTTGAAATGTATGAAGTAGCATTGAACGCAGGAACAATAATGCCATACAGATTCAACACAATAGGACTGGCATACATAGGAAACGAACATAACAGGCCAACAAAACTCAACAACTTCGACCCAAAAGTCAAGGAACGCTTAAAAAAATCATACGCAAAAAGAAACCAGCTGCAATACAAATATGCAAAACCCGAATCAAATCCTGAAGAAAGATACAGTGAATTTCTGGATAAGGAAATATTTGATTTCATAGAAGAATTCCCGCAGTACAAAGACATAATACTCGAATAAACACCACCCCTTTTTTTTAATATCCTTTTTTTTGATGATAAAATGACAGTAACAGCCGAAGAAATTCTTGAAGAAGAAAAAGAGAAAATGATTAGGTATCTGGAATACTATGACCAACTTCCCGGAAACTTCAATGGCAAAATAAGAATAAACAGACAATATCTTGAAAAGATTAGGGAAGAAATACGTGAGTGTGAAGATGCCTATCCAACAAAACTATGTTATATCCTAAATATAAGTACACAGGAATACAACAGAAAATATCCTGAAGCAGTATCATATGAGAACATGAAAATGAAGGCATACAGCATTCTGTATGTGAACAGACTTGAAGAAATCAACTGGTATTCGGAGGACATAGGATTTTCAATAGGACTTGAACTCATACTAAAGGAATTCACTGATAATCATCCCGAATTTGCAGGGATAATCAAATAAACATATATCTTTCATGAAAAAAAGTATCTGCTTCATATGGTTGATATTTCAATTTATAACTTTTTCTTAAAAATATTTTAATAATTTTACAAAAACTTTAACTAATTTGTAAACTAATATAACTATAATATTTTTTTTGGAGGAAAAAGTTATGAAGTACAGATGTCCAGTCTGTGGATACATTTATGATGAAGAAAAAGAAGGAAAGCCCCTAAGTGAATTAGGAAAATGTCCCGTATGCCAGTGTTCGGTAAGTGCCTTTGTTCCCTTGGATGAAGAAAAGACCGAAGAAAAAGCTGAAGTAAAAACTGAAGAAAAGTCTGAAGAATTAATTCCTGTACCTGAGGAATTCGTTAAAATTGACGATTCAGTAAGACATATGGATACAATAGAACAGTTAAGTCAAACCGGAAAGCCAGTCATTGCGGCCATGTCTACAACAATGCCCATGCCAAACTGGGATGACATATTAATACTGGGAAATCAGCTAAATCCACTTCCATTGGATGAGGATGCTGAAGTGACAACCAAGACAATCATCGGAAAAAAAGCCAGAAAACCTTTGGAAATTGACAATCCCGTATTTATTTCACACATGTCCTATGGAGCATTGTCAGAGGAAATTAAATTAGCACTAGCAAAAGGCAGTGCCAAATCAAAAACTGCAATGTGCAGTGGTGAAGGTGGAATACTGGAAGAGGTTCTAGAATCATCCTATAAGTACATCTTCGAATATGTGCCTAACATGTATAGTGTTACGGATGAAAACCTCAAGAGGGTTGATGCCATAGAGATAAAGATTGGTCAGGCTACAAAGCCTGGTATGGGTGGAATGTTACCTGCAGATAAGGTTACAGAGGATATTGCCAGGATACGTGGAAAAGAATTGGGTGAAGATATCATATCACCTTCAAGGTTTCCTGGAATTGAGAGCAGGGATGATCTTAAAAACTTGGTGGATGATTTGAGAAGTAGATCTGATGGCAGACCTGTTGGTATTAAAATAGCTGCAGGCAGAATTGAAGCTGATCTTGAATTTGTTGATTATGCTGGTGCTGATTTTGTTACTATTGATACACGTGGTGGAGCTACAGGTGCAAGTCCACTTTTAATACGGGACTCTACAAGTATTCCTACTGTCTTTGCATTATATAGGGCCAGGAAGTTTCTCGATGAGAACGAGTCTGATATGGATCTGATTGTGACGGGTGGTTTTAGAGTGTCAAGTGATTTTGCTAAGGCTTTGGCTATGGGTGCTGATGCCATTGCTATTGCCTCCGCTGGTCTTATTGCCACTGCCTGTCAACAGTATCGTGCCTGTAATCAGGGACAGTGTCCTGTAGGTGTTGCAACCCAGGATGAAAAGCTTAGAAAAAGGTTGAAAGTTGATGTTGCTTCTCAAAGGTTGACAAATTATTTGGATGCCAGTTTGGATGAGTTGAAAAGCTTTGCTAGAATAACCGGCCATGATGATGTTCATGATTTAAATATTGATGATCTTGTGACCATCAATTCTGAAATTTCCAATCACACTAAAATTAAACATGCTTGATTTTTATTAAAAAAAATAACAATAGTTTTATATTAATAAAAATAAAATATATATTAATAAAAAAAATAAGTGTGGGGAATTGGGATGAATACGGATGATGTAGCAAAAATCTCGAAAGCATTAAGTGAACCAAAAAGACTTGAAATCATAAAACAGTTATCTATCGATGAAAAATGCGCAAACGACATACTCAAGGAATTCAACATCACCCAACCCACTCTCTCACACCATATGAAACAATTGACAGGATGTAACATTGTAAACAAGAAAAAAGAAGGAAAAACGTGCAACTACAGTATAAATAAAGACACTTTAATAAAATACATAGAATTTTTTGAAGAAATAAAAAAATAAAAAAAGATTTTGAATTTATTGTAATGAATCATAGAATTCATCACATAATTCTTTTATATAATCCAGACGGATAATACTGTCAATCCAGTCTGCAGGTATACTGTCCTTACCATAATACAATGCAGCCAGGCCACCGGTAATGATGGCATTAGTGTCAGTGTCCCCACCAATATTAACTGCTTTTAACACTGCTTCTCTATAACTTTCCGTATGATAACAGCAATAAAGTGCCACTTCCAATGAAAATACCACGTAGCCCTTACCGCTAAGATAATCCTCTCCTACCGAGAAGAGTGAACCATAAACATTAGTGAAACATTCATATTCATCGTTATCATAGTATTTTCTTGATTTATCAATACCTCTAGTTATCAATGATTTTAAGTCATCATCCCTATTATTCAATATTTCCTGTGCTATGAAGTTATAGATATTGCAGGATGCCGTACTGAATTTATGAGCATGAGTTAAGGATGAAACATTATTCATAAGTTCAATCTGCTCATCAACGGACAAATTCTTTGCATTTGCATAGAGTACTGCAGGCATGATTCGCATCAGGGAACCGTTACCGTTGTCACGTACACTGTCCAGACCACATTGAAGTGGCTCTTTATGATCATGATAGTAGTTTCTCAGTGCATATTCTGTTGTAAAACCATGATCAAATACATTGTCTGCTGGTGTGTACTTAGCCTCATATAACCATTCACAGAACTTATGAATCATGTCCTCATAGTCAACGCCGTTTGACAGGCTGTCAAGTGCTGCCAGTGTCATTGATGAATCATCAGACCATGAACCCGGAGGCTGATGATGGGCTCCGTAACCTGTTATTCCAGTGGCAGGATTTTCTGACATTTCACTTCTGCTTCTGAACTCGTAGGGTACTCCCAGTGCATCTGCAACTACTCCACCAATTATTCCTGCGTACACGTCATCTTTGTTCATTTGTTCACTTCGTTTAATAGTTTCATTGAAGCTTTTCGTGGATTGTTACTTTTCATTATAGCTGATACAACTGCTATACCATCAAAATCATATTGCTTAACAATTTTTTTTGCATTGGATTTTTTTACTCCACCGATAGCTACTGTAGGAATTTCTATTTTTTCCTTGATTTTCATCAATTCTTCATGTGTTGCAATATCTGCATCACTTTTGGTGCTTGTTTCAAGTATTGCACCTACTCCGAGATAGTCTGCACCATCATTTTGTGCTTTCAGTGCCTGCTTATATGTGTGTGCACTTATTCCTATTGTTTTATCAGGACCAAGTATACGCCGTGCTGTTTTACATGGCATATCATCCTGTCCCAGATGTACTCCTGCTGCATTAACGGCCTGTGCCACGTCAATTCTGTCATTGATTATCAGCGGTACCTCATATTCGTCCGTGATTTTCTTTACTTTCATTGCCAGTTTAATAAAGTCCCTTGTTGTAGAGTTTTTCTCCCTTATCTGAACTATTGAAACACCGCCTATAATTGACTGTTCTATAACGTTCAGAAATTCTTCCTCACGTAGGTCAAACTGGTCTGTTACCAGGTATAATTCATATTCCATATTCTTGACTCCGTTATATTTTTATTATGTTTGCGTATTCTGTGAATGTTTCTCTGTTCATTCTTGACAGTTCATCTATGAGGTATGTTCCAAAGGATCCAGTTCCCTGATTGTTGTCTCTTGCTGTTTTTGCCGCTATTTCTCCAGCTATTGAAATTACGGCTGTTGCTGTTACTGCTGCAGTCAATGAATCACCTGTTGCGGCATATGCTCCCATTATACATCCTAGCATACATCCTGTTCCAGTGATGTTTGCCATCATTGCATCCCCGTTTTTCAGTGCGTATGTTTCTTTTCCATCTGAGACTATATCTATTGGACCGGATACTGCTATTGTTGTATCGAGTTTTTCTGCGATGTTTTTTACTATTTGTGCATTTGTTTGTAATGTGTCTTTGTTTATGATATCAGAGTCTGCAACATCCACTCCTTTTGCTGTTGTACATTCCTCCAGGATTCCATAGAACATTGCTATTGCCTTTATTTCTGACAGGTTCCCCCTTATGATTGCTGGTTTTGATTCTTTGATTATGTCTATTGGTGTTTCATTTCTTATTTTGCTTATTCCAACACCGACCGGGTCAAGTACGAATGCTTTTTCCAGTTTTGCTGCCTGTTTTGCTGATTTTTTCATTGTTTCTATCTGTTCTGATGTCAATGTTCCTATGTTAATTACCAGACTATCTGCTATTGTGACTATTTCTTCTGCTTCTTCAGGAGCATTTGCCATTATTGGTGATCCTCCAATTGCCAGCACGGCATTTGCACAGTCTCTGACTGTTACAATATTTGTTATGCAGTGTGTTAGTGGACTTTCTTGTCTCAGTTTTTCTATTAATTCTGTAGATTTTTCTATTATTGAATCACTCATAAATTTAATTCTCCTAATTTGTTGTATATGTTAGTTGTTATATTTTTACTCTTTAATAAATTTAACATGAAAAATCATTACATTTTTGTTTTACATTATTTTGCTCAAATATTGGATGTTTTTGAAATATTAGACTGCATTGGTTCCATAATAATAAATCATGTTTATGTTAATAATAATTAATTAATCATGAAAAAAATATTCAATAAATGAATTTACGATTCATTAAAAATAAAGATTGGAGTTGAAGTTTAATTAAAAAATCCCTGTAATTTATCATATAACTTCTCTGTTAATGGTAATGAAATAAATATGTAGACATATATACTGAATACTACTGAAATTAAGTTTGAGATACCGCTGAATGCCAGCAGTTTATCGGCAAGCTGAGGGTAAATTGCTATGAGACTGCTTAGTGCGGCAACGTTCATACTAGTACTACCTATTCCAGAGGCAAGAGCATAGCTAAACGGATGCAATGGTATCACATAACAGAGTATATTCGTCAAAAGGCTAATGAATATTGTTCCCAGAACAATTCCTATAAGATAAATAATAAAGAAACCCTTTACTTCAACAGAATCAAAACCATACCTGTTTATAAGAACTGCCAATTGTGGTTCACGACAGATAGAACTGGTCATAGCAATACTTTCACGTTTAAAACCTAAAAAAAGGGCTACCGGCAAGCCCACCAATACTGTTCCAACTGTTCCAAGTTCCTTTAATAGAAGTACGGGTCCGACAGTCATCAAGATATCAATGTTTTGTCCGCTTGCCACTGCCAGTTTCACAACCAAAGGACATATCAATATCAGCATTACCCCTGCACAACCCTTTGACTGCTCTTTATTAATCCATTTAACTGGTTTGTAAATATAAAACAGAACTGCCAGAAATATCGAATACATCAAAGGCAGAAGTATTAAATTAAAAGACAGTGTGATGTTTATGCTGACAGTCCCAATTGCCAATGATATTATTGAAATAAATAGTACTGTTAAGTGCAGTTTATAATCCTTTAAAATACTATTTTCATTACTTTTCATAGAAATACCATTAATTATTAAAAAAATGTTTAAGAAAAAGAAGTTTAATTTTTGGATAATTAAATCATTCCTGTATACATTAAAGCGATTTGTGCAATAATTGCTGATCCAAGATAAGTACCGAAGATTACTGCGAAAGTAACAATAATTCCTCTTAATCCTACTTTCTTGAAGCTTTCCAAGTCTTTACCCATTGCAATACCTGCATATGCCAGGAGTATTGTAGTCAATGAAATTAAATCCACCTTGGATGTGTAGTATACGATTGGCTGTGCTACCGGTGACCACGGCAGTGCAACCAGCAAACCTATGATACTTATATAAATAATAGCAGGTATACTATCAAAAGGCAATAATTTTTCTATGATTAAACCTGCAAGGGAAATGATACATAAAATAAACATTCCTATTAATGATTCCATGAAAGGATACTGGTATCCCACCCAGTTTCCTATAGCTGCCATAAAGGAAAATATTAATAATATACCAATCCATTCCAATACCATTTCTACTGATAATCTTGTCTTCATCTATATTTCCTCATCTATAGTATAGTTCTTATTAATAAATTTATTTGTTATAGGTTCAAGTATATCATAGAGTTTCTCTGTTAAAGGTATTGCTGCAAAGATGTATACATACATTCCCGTTACCATAGCAATTAGGTTTGCCATTCCACTGAATGCTTCCAACTGTACTGCCAAGTTCGGGTATATCGCAGATAGTGATGCAACTGCAGCCGCATTCATACTGGCACTTCCTATTCCGCATGCCATACCATATGCATATGGATGTAACGGAATCAGATATGCCAAGACACTTGTCATTATACTGATAAATGGTGTTCCCAGTACTGTTCCTATAAGGAATACCGTGAAAAAACCTCTTGTTTCAGGTGAAGTGAATCCGTACCTGTCCATTACTACTGCCATCTGTGGTTCACGACAAATGGAACTTGTCATACCTATTGCTTCCCGTTTAAATCCTAGAAGTAGTGCTATAGGTAATCCGATGAATATCGTTCCAAAGTTTCCCAACTGTTCCAATATAATTGCTGCTCCCACATCAAATACTATGCCCAAGTTTTGACCACTGGATATTGCCAGTTTTACAAGCAGGGGACCTACAAGCAGCATCATTATAGCAGAAGATTCATCGGATTGCTCATCTTCAATCCACTTGAATGGCTTTACTATGTAGAATGCTAATGCAAGAACTAAAGCATATAATAATGGCATAAGAACTATGTTTACTCCTATTATATCTAAAGCTATTACTCCTATATATTCTGATATAATTATACAAAAGAGTATTGTTAAGTGCAGCTTATAATCCTTGCAAGCTTGACCTAAATCTTCCATATCTGAATTATATTTATTTTTAATTGGCAAAATTTAATCTCCCGAAAAAAAATAATTATACTACTTAATAAAAATTTATAATTCTAAATTATCCAAAAATTTAGTCCTAATTATTATATGAAATAATTTAATTAAGTTACTATTATTTTATTTACACTTATATAAAAACATTCGATAATAAAATTTAAAAATTATTTAAACAATTATCATTTTTATATTGATATAATTTATTATTGTTTAAAATATGAGAAATTGATTTTTTAATATGATTAGAGTTTAAGTATTTTTAATTTACAAAAAAATAAGACATTTATTTATCATAAAAAATATTGTGAAAAATAACATATTTAAAAGAGTTATATTTAATTTATGAAATTATTATTTGATAATTTCAATATCAAGATTCATTTATAAGATATTGAAGTCAAATATCTTATGTTATATCCTGTTTTATTGTTTGAAGTTATTATTTTCCATTTTGTAATTTTTTTAAATTACTGTGTATTTTACTGTATTTAAGATATGGATTATTATTTATCTGTTAATTGTTTTATAAGCATAGTAGAATCTGTTTTAGTTGAAATAGACATCATATAGCAGTTCCTAAAATGTGATTTATAATTTTTTTTTGTTCCTATAAAGTGTCATTTAATATGAAATCTTATTCACATAATGTGAAATAATAAGCAGTTATGTTCACATTTAAGGAATTGTAATTCTATAAAAAGGTACAAAAAACAGAAAAAATCAAAATGAAAAATGTTTAAAAATAGAATAAAAGAAAATATGTAATTATGAACTAATCACATACTTTGAAAAGTCCCTGTCATATAGGGAAGCTGCTAACATAACTACTGCACATGAACCGACATTATGCACCAGAGCACCACTAATCGGATCAAGTAATCCAAGAACGGAACATACGATAGCAACGGCATTGATTATCATGGATATTGTAATACTAAGATGAATGGTAAATAGCGTTGAATTTGAAAGTTTTTTAAGATATGGCAATTTTTCAATATCATCACCAAGAAGTGCAATATCCGCTGCCTCAATTGCAATATCACTTCCGATACCGCCCATTGCAACACTGACATTAGCTGTTTTAAGTGCCGGTGCATCGTTTACTCCATCCCCAACCATACAAACTTTCTTATCGTCATCTTTTAACTGTTCAACAATTTCAACCTTATTCTCAGGTAAGAGTTCGGAGTGAATGTCAGTAATACCTACCTGTGAAGCAAAATAATTTGCTGCCTTATGATTATCACCTGTCAACAGTTCAACATTGGTTTCCAAGTCATCATGCAATGTGCTTACAACTCTTGAAGCGTTTTCTCTCAGTACATCAGATAATCCTACGACACCTATAATTCTATCATTCTGTGCAACAACAATTGATGCCTTACCTTCATCCCTAAGGATATCAAGTTGTTCATGACATTTATCCGTTACCTCGATGTTATTATCTTCCATTAAGCGTGTTGTACCTGAGTAGATTATACTGTTGTCATATTCTATTTTTACTCCTTTACCCGGTTGCATTTCAAAGCTATCAGGATCGCCATATGTTTTTCCCAGGTTTTTGCTGTGATTTACTATAGCCTTTCCTATTGGATGTTCTGATTTGAGTTCTGATATTGTTACAAGTTTTGTCAGTTTTTCTTCGCTGATGTCGTCAACCAGCGGAACTATATCTGATACTTCCAGGTTACCATAGGTTAATGTTCCTGTTTTGTCAAAGGTTATTGTATCAACATTTCCCATTATCTCCAATGCTTCACCTGATTTGATAAGCACTCCCTGTTTGGTTGCCTGTCCTATTGCGGCCATGATGGCTGTTGGTGTTGCAAGTATAAGTGCACATGGACAGAATACTACGAGAATGGTTACTGCCCTTTCAAGGTTTCCTGTTATTAAATAGGTTACAATTGCAATTGCCAGTGCTACCGGTACAAGCCACGTTGCCCATTTGTCGGCAATTCTCTGTGTAGGTGCCTGTTTTTCGTCTGCTTCCTGTACAAGGCGTATGAGTTTTTCCAGTGATGAGTCCTCTCCTACTTTGGTTGCTTTTATATCTATTGCACCATGTAAGTTCAGTGTTCCTGAGAATACTTCATCATCTATTGTTTTATCCAGCGGTAATGATTCTCCGGTCATTACTGACTGGTCTACTGATGTATCTCCACTTACTATTACACCATCAACTGGGATTTTTTCTCCAGGCAGTACTCTTAGTATGTTGTCTTTCTGAATATCCTTTGCTTCTATTTCTTTTTCTACTGTTTTTCCATCTTTTGTTATTAGTAATCTTCCTTTTTCTGGTTTGAGGTTAATCAGGTCTGTGAGTCCACGTTTAGATCTTTCTACCGTGTATTCCTCCAGTAGTGCTCCTAATGCCATAATGAATGTTACTTCACCTGCAGCAAATATTTCTCCGATATATATTGACGCTACCATTGCCATTACTATCAGCAGTGCAGATGATACCCAATGTTCATATATTAATCTTGTTAGTGCCAGGTATACTAGAGGTATTCCACATATGATTATGGTTACCCATGCCGGATCAAGGTAAGGTGGTATTGATGTTCCCGTCAGTACAAAATATAAACTTATTAAAAGGAACACTCCCCCCACGATTGTCATTTTGAGCCCTTCTAGAACTCTCATTATCTTTTCTATCTGACCCATAGTATTACCTCCTATATAAATAATTGTTATATAGTTAATACTTTTTTAATACTGGTATATAAAATAATTTACTAAAAAGTATTACAAAGGTATTACAAAGACATACTAAAAATAATAAAAGTATTAAGTAGAAAATGTGCAAAACTAAAAATCATGATACAATAATATAATAATTTGTAGTACGAATACTGATTGTAACACAAAAAGACTAATTTTACAAAGAAATTATAGCACGAAAGGTAATAAATTTAAAATGTGCTACATTATTTAAAAATCATTGCAAAATTCATCATAAATGCTTTAGGTAGAATAAATGAATGATTTTTTGGAATAAATATGCTTTATATGTTTATTTCTAAAATACACTTTTGAAATTCAGTTTTATTTGTCAATTTCTAATAATTTTGAGTAATAATTTTTTATCTCGTCTTTTTCCTTGACGGAATATCTGGAACTTGTTTCAATAGAAAAGTTTACGAGTTCGTAGTACACTTTGTTAAAGGAAAATCCTTTACTTGTTAAATAGTATTCATTGTTTTTCTTTTCGATTAAATTATTTTCTGTCATTGTATTTAAACATCGGGATAATGTTTTATTATCAAGGCCTGGCCTATCCTTTTTGAATTGGCTAAAACGTGTTTTTCCTTGATAGAGATCTTTAAAAATGTGTAATGTCCATTTGTTTGAAAATGATTTAATAGAATCTTCAACAAAATTTTTTCCATATTTATGAGCATAATACTCCATGTCCTTTGTTACCATATATTATTATTTATTGCAGAAATTATTTAATTTAGTGGCATTTATGTCACCATAATTATTTAAATTCATTATCATATAGCTAATAATTAATATAAAATAATGCAAAGGTGATAAAATGGATTTGGAAACAAAATGGGATAAAGTCTTTCCTAAAAGTGAAAAGGTTCATCATGAAAAAATAACTTTTAAGAACATATATGGAATTACGTTGGTAGCAGATTTATATAAACCAGTTGATATTAATGAAAAATTACCTGCTGTTGCAATAAGCGGACCGTTTGGTGCAGTAAAAGAACAGTCTTCAGGTTTATATGCTCAAATACTTGCTGAAAATGGTTTTTTAACAATAGCTTTTGATCCTTCATATACCGGTGAAAGTGGTGGAGAACCACGACATATTGCTTCTCCCGATATTAATACTGAGGATTTTCAGGCAGCCGTTGATTATTTAGTTAACCATGAAGATGTTGACAGTGAAAGAATTGGTATCCTTGGAATCTGTGGATGGGGTGGAATAGCCTTAAATGCTGCTTGCTATGACACCAGAGTTAAAGCAACAGTAACGTCCACCATGTATAACATGAGCCGTGTTGCAGCAAAAGGCTATTTTGATGAAGCTGATAATCCCGATACGAGATATAACATGAAAGTAGCTGTAAACAATCAAAGAAGTTTGGAATTTGGTAAAGATGAACATGCTCCAGCTGGTGGCGTTGTTGATCCACTTCCGGATGATGCACCATTCTTTATAAAGGATTATAATGATTATTATAAAACTGAAAGAGGCTATCATAAACGTTCACTTAATTCTAATGATGGTTGGGCAGTTATTGGAGGTTTATCCTACATGAATCAGCCAATATTATCATATACATCAGAAATTCGTTCAGCAGTTTTGATGATTCATGGTGAAAAAGCTCATTCCTGTTACATGTCAAAGGACGAATTTGAAAAATTAACCGGAGATAATAAAGAGTTACTGATTATACCTGATGCTGTACACACAGATCTTTATGATAACTTAGAATTCATACCATTTGATAAAATAATCAGTTTTTATAATGAAAACTTGTAGTTTACTAACTCAATAATTTCTAAATGTAATTGATTTTAATTACATTTTACGCTTTTTTTATGCATCAAGAGGGAGTACTACAACTCCCATTTAGACTGATTTTTTGATTTCTGATAATAATATTCTTTTTTTATTGATAAAAATGTCAATTGTATGGATTTTAGTGAAATTGATATTCAGTATGTTGATACTCATTGTTCGAAGGCTTATCCTACTGCTATGTTGCTTCGTATTATTATATTGAGTATTATTTATTCTATTCAATAAAAGTCGTTAGTTGTAATGTGTTATTCGTGATAATATTGTGTTAATGTATTTTAGCTGGTTTTTGAACTCATATTACAGCACTATTGCTGCTTTTAAACATGACCCACCATGATTTGATTGAAAAAGATATATTGATTCATGGAAGAATAATTCTAAAATATCAAGTAATTGTTGCAGACGCTCAGAGACAAAAAATATGAAAATTTAAAGCTTAAATGCAACAAAAATATTCAAAAGAAAAAAAAGAGTGGAGTTTAGAAACCTTTATACTCATATTTTAGAGTAACTTTCTTCTGGTTCTTACAGTTGATGAAATAGGTCCATTCGACCTCATCACCATCTCTAATACCATAACCGTCCACGATTACATCAGGAATTTCAACCATTAAAGGACTGTTTTTATCATCTTTATCTTTTCTACGAGCTCTTTTCTTAATAGATAATTCAACCATAACAATCACCAAATAATTATTTCATAAATCTTTTAACTCTTCATCAATTTCTGCAATAGATTCAAGTTTTTTATTAATAGAATTATTTAACTCAGAAATTTGCTTTTCCAGATCAGCAATTTCTTGCTGTAGAATAAATTTCTGAATCTCTAACTTACCTTCCGGAGTCCCAGACCACTCTTTTGCCTGTTCAATGAAGGATTCCTTAGACATCCCCATTTCTTTCAAAGAATCTTCATGAGAATCAGCGAAGTTAGTGAAAATATTATCTAATCTTTCATCCATTTTATTCTCTCATTCAATATTTTAATTAATCTATAATATTATATAATATAATATGACTTATTAACCTTTTTCGTAGAAAAAATAATTAATCGGAAAAAAACAAAGATAAATACACAAAAAAGCAAATGGGGGAAAGACATGAAACGAAAACATTTGATAGGAATATTTATACTGTTGATAATACTGGCAGGAGCATATATATTAAGTCCTTTTTCTCCGATGAACAAGGTATCGGTTAATGGAGAAACAATCAAATTATCCTCAGGATATACTGTAGAAGAATCCACGGAAAAAATCATGACAATATCAAATAAAACAAACCAGATTAACATAACCGCTGAAAGTCAGACCGAAAACATGGATGATGTCATCACCCAACACAAAAACATGCTAGAAAACTATACATTTTCCCAGACACCATTAACTGTAGGAAAGAAGAATGTTACAAAGCTAGAGGCAACAAATAATGATACGGTAATTACAAACTACTACTTTGAACATAAAAATGTAATCTACAATATCGAAACAAAAAACGCTGATAACAATACGGAAAATGTTATTAAAGACCTTATTAGTTCAATATAATGGATATGGAACTAATTTTTCAACTTTTTTTAAAAAATAGTAAAATGATGGAAGATTAACTAATTCTTAATCTTCATGGTTTCAACAATATGATCAAACTGTGGTTTTGCCTCGTCATAATATCCGTTAGGAGCCTGACTCAATATTCTGTAATAATGACCGTTGGATTGAATCCAGGTGTCCTTATATGTAACAGATCCTGCAGTGTACAAGAAATCACGAGCCTGTTTTCCATCAATAGTCAATGCCGTATCGTTGTTTAAAACGAACTCACCAGTACTTTCCATTATAGCATATGCACTGTCGGACTTATATGCAGTTTCTAAGCTAACGCCGTCCGGTAGTGAATCGACCTTGGAAATTTCGGTTTTAACAATGATAACATCGGTAGCACTTGTAGTACTGGTGTTTAAAACCGTGCCGTTAGCTGTTAAATCTTCAACGTTTCCATCATATGCACTAAACTGGGAATCATTAACAGGATTTAAGAGTAATGAATCAGGACTGTTTGACAAGAATGGAATTTTTATAGGATCATCATACTCATATACTGTCCAAGAGCTAAGCATGTCAAATGATAAATCATTGTCTTCAAAATGTTTGTAGTCCCCATTTTGTGTGATGAAATTTGGAGATGCTACAAAAAACATAGAGATGAAAACTATAGACAAAACGAATAAAACAATTATAAGTGACTTATTTCTCAAAATACATACCCCATTATTTATTCTTTTTATATAAATTTTCGTTATTTGAATCCATGGTTACAATTAATGGACCAAAACGTGTGACATCCAACTGCCAAATAGCTTCAGGCATACCCAAATCAAGCCATTCAACAGAATCAACCTTATTAATGCTACTGACATACAATGCAGCACATCCACCAACAGCTGTTAAAAAGACTGCATTATTTCGGACAAGAGCTTCCTGTACATTTTCATCCATTCCACCCTTACCTATAACAGCTTTAACGCCCATATCAAGAACTTCAGATTCATAAGGATTCATTCTCATACTGGTAGTAGGTCCTACGGCAACAATTTCATACTCATCATTATTTTTCCGTATAATCGGACCGGCATGAAACAAGACCACTCCTTCCAAGTCCATTGGTGCTCCTGATTCAATTATTCTTTTATGTGCACTATCCCTGGCAGTAAATATCTTTCCTGTCAAATAAACTGTATCTCCTGCCTTAAGTTTATTTATATCCTCGTCATTTAATGGCGTGTCTAATTCGTATTCCAAAATTATACCCCAATAGATTTATTATAAATAACTCTGTTTTTTATTCATTAAATATTTTATTTATGACAAAATTAATAAGTGTTAATTATTATATAATATGTTATACATAAACAAGGGGAGGTAACAATGGGGTTATCTGATAGAATAATGAAACTAAGCAAGTACATGGTAACCTTACCTAAAACAAAGATATCAGTATTTCTAATACTTGTTATCAGCATCCTAACCGGGGGAATAGTTGGATGTTTAGAGCCGGGAGTAAATATGAATTCAGTCGTATACTCCTTCCTCGGAGGGGCTGCAACAACATTTTTCCTGCTTGGACTGACCACAATAGCATCAGGTGGACTAATACACACCACTGTTAACAAACTTAAGGGAAGACACGTTAAAACAAAACAAGCAATGTTTTTAGCATTCGTATTTATGCTTATAACATGTTTTTTCTACATAGTCGGAGCATTAATAACTTTATTTTTCCATACTGACATTACAATGAACAGCTTCCTATTCGGATTAATAATAGGATTCGCGGTGGAAACACTTGTATTATGGTCAACATCAAACATCAAATACATTGCAGGATTACTGATATCGGCTATACAACCGGTTCTCACAATCAGTATGCTCATACTCATCAGTAACTTGACAACTGTTACTATGGAAAATGTGTACTCAATATACCTGAAAACCATAATAGGTGCATTGGTACTGGCAATAGCAGTATATGCATTTGTTGCAATAGTAGAATCACCGATAAAGAGCAACCTGGGAGTAGGAGGATTAGAACTACTGAGTCTGTTCATAGCACAGATTACTGAAGGATCAATGGCAATGGAGGATGTCTTCAGTGAAATGGGTGAAGACATTGATACAATCGTATCGCTCATTAGCTTCAAAAAGGATGACATGATTAAGGCAAACTTCATATCACCATGTGTACATCCCGGTCCTGTCGGAAACATTGGAGGGGGAAACCTTCCGACAATAATGGCCCAACAGTTAGATGACTTTGCAATAGTGGCTCATGGAGCAGCAACACACGATTTCAATCCTGTAGCTTCAAAGGAAGTGTCCAAAATAACTGATGCCATAAATAATGCATTGCCCGAACTGACCTATAGTGACAGAGCAAGTAAGTTCCAGAGGGTACAGTATGACAATGCAAAGATAGGAGCACAGTTCTTTGATGAAGGAGCAATAATACTAAGTACATTCGCACCAAATCCTGGTGATGACATAGACTATGGTATAGGTCTATCCATGATATACCAGACAAAGTACGTTACTGGAGCAAAGGATGTTGTTCTTGTTGACTGTCATAACTGTCTTACCGGAAACTATGAAAGATTACTGCCAGGACATAACAGGGTACTTCAAATAGAAAATGCAATAGACCAAATAGAAAAAACACAAATGTATCCTATAAAGATGGGATATGCATATAATCCGCTGGATGAAATTCCTGTCAAGGACGGAATTGGAGAAAGTGGAGTTAAAGTCATGCTTACGGAAGTTGATGACCAGAAAATGTTATACATAGTATTTGATGGTAACAACATGAAGACTGGCTTTAGAGAAAAGATGTTTGATGCTATCCGTGAAAAATATCCTGAAATTGACATGATGGAAACCATGACAACGGACACTCACCTTGTTAACACAATATCCGGTGGTGGATTGACAGTTGGTACCAAACATGAAGATTTGATTATTGAAAAAGTGCTTGAACTTATTCCTGAAGCGATAAGTGATCTTGAAGAGGTTAGTGTAGCATCTGCAACCGCCCGTGTGAATATTAAAACTCTTGGTCCTAACAACTCCACAGAGCTTGTTACAACAATAGCATCAGTAGTTTCAGTTACTAAACTATTAGCACCACTGGTATTCATATTTGCAATTATCATATTAATACTATGGATATTCTAACTAACCTCCACCATTAATTCTTTTTTTAAATCTGTATTATCAAATTAAATTATCTATTTAATAAAATAACAACTTATATATATTTGACAAAATAATAAATAGAATTATAATTGAAG
>CAZUHM010000015.1:0-25264 GCA_964620575.1 uncultured Methanobacteriaceae archaeon
TGCTGTGGACAATGGTATTTTTCTTTGTTTTCCATTTTTTAAGTTTAGAAATGCATATCCTTTTTCTATTCTGAATTATTCAATATCATTCATGGTCATATCATATTTTTCCAATAGTTTTGTGAAGTAGGAATATGAAAAGTTTTCCATACAGAATAAACCTAATTTAAATTCTATAGGAGAATCTGTGTAATGTTGAATTTTTGATGCGGCCATAATTTCACAAGGAGTTCCTACCATTGCTATTTTTTCTTGTGACATTATTTTTCACTCCATAATGCTATATTTGTTTTGTTTGTAATTTTTTTGAAGTTCGTATAATCTATATCAGTTATTTCAAATCCGTATTTTTCTAATATTTGTTTTAGTTCCTTCTGGTCTTCTAATGTTGATTGTTCCATTTTTGCATTTTTTCCCAGGCTCTTTATGTTACCCAGTACATATATTGTTCCTCTCATTATGGATTCACCAGCATCATCTGTCACATCACCTAATACTATTAAACGTCCTCCCATCATAAGTAGACCTGTCATGAATCCACTGTTTCCTCCGATTATTACAGTTCCACCTTTCATGATTTCTCCTGTTCGTGAACCTGCTCCTCCTTTTACTACTACAGTTCCACCGTATATTCCTTGACCTGCTCCGTCACCTGCACTTCCTTCGATGATTAGTTCTCCATCAGTCATGTTGTCTCCGGCAAACCATCCTGCATTTTTTGTTACATGGATTTTTGGACCATCAATCATTGTTCCTACAAAGTATCCTGCAGAACCGTCAATTTCTATTTCTACATCATCCGTTACACCTGCAGCAATGTTATGTCTTGATTGAGGATTTTTTATGACTAGTTTTTCATAATCTTCTGCATGTTCTTTTATTGAACGATTTAATTCTTTTTCGTTCATATTTTTTGCATCTATAACATACTTTCTCATAATATTAACTCCCTATTTTATAATGTGTATGATCTAGTTTCTCCAGGAGCAATTTGTTCTACCTGATCTGTATCCAGCACATATTGTAATGACATTTCTTCTGATGCGATTGCAAATATGTCATCGTTTTCTGCCATTACACCTGGTCTTAGTCCAAGTTTATCTTTTGCTATTCCAATACCGTTTGGTGTTCCTACCAGTAATGAAAATGGACCATCTAAATCTTTTACAGCATCTTCTAGTGCTTCTTCAAGTTTGTAACCCTGTGATAGTTTATCTGCTATGTAATGAACAATGCATTCTGTGTCATTTAAGGATTCAAATACGTGTCCTTTTCTTTCAAGTGGATCTCTAATTTTCCAGTAGTTTGTTATCTGTCCATTGTGTACTACAGTAATATCTGGTGTGATATAACTTTGGTATGGATGTGCATGGTATCTGTCTATTCCACTTTCTGTTGCAAATCTTGTATGACCTATACCATGTGTTCCCATTCTTTTTGTCACGTTGTATCTTTTTGCGATATCTTTTACTTTTCCTATGTCTTTTATCATTTCAAAGGAATGTGAACCGTTTATTACTTGAATATCTTCAATTTCATCCAGTGTCCTGATTAAAGGTTTTAGCATTGAATATTTTTCCAGTCTTATTTCGCAACGGTAAACGTTGTATTCTTCATCTGATTTTATTAATTCTTCTTTGAATATTGGTGTGATTTGCGATAGTGTAGTTTTTACTTGGTTTAATAGTTCTTCTTTGTTTTTGATTTCTATGTTTAATTGATAGTTGTTTTCTGGAAGGTTTAATCCTCCATATATTGCAAATCCTGCTGAATCTGGTCCTCTGTGTTGTAATGATTCTAGCATTGTTGTTAATGATTCTCCTATTTTGTGTGATTTTTTATCTTTATATATTATTCCTGCAATTCCACACATTTTTTATTACCTCACTATAAATAATTAATGTAGGAAATGCACTTCCGTTCAATCTTTATGAAAAATCAAAAAAAATAATTGATTTTAAAAAAAAAATAAAAATACTTACAAGAAGTCCATTCCTTATGATATCAATTCAGGAAGTTCAAAACATCCCATAATCTAATATAAATAATACTTTCATCGTAAAAGCAAATTATCTTCATTTAAGAAAACTTATTATTTTCCTATTAATATATTGGTTAATGAAATATATATAAATAGCGGTTTGTTCAATCAAGTATATAAATAAAATAAAAAAAACATATTTAAAAAAATAAAAAATAATTAAATCCAATAAAAAAATATGAAATACGCAAAATAAATTAAACAATTTTTAAAAAAATATTTTCAGACTATAATATATAAAAAAAATAATCATTTTATTATTTCCATTTTCAATTAATAGATATATTTATTATTATAGATACAGTATAAATAACTAGGTGAAAAAAATGAATACAAAAGAAATAGTCATTATTCTGATAATATCCATTTTAACTATTCTTCTTGCAGGAGTAGTGATTGCATCAGATTTAGGTAACAGTGGAGGAGCTGATCCTGAAAGAGGTATTGAAATTGAATCAATTGAATTCAATATTCCAGCAGGTTATGAAAAAAACGATTCTAAAACTGTTGTAAACCAATCAAACAGTACTGGAGATTATGGTTTTGTTTATAATCAGCAAACTTTTGAAAATAGTGAAGGTGAAGAGATAGTAATTTCTATAGTTGATTATAATGATTTCGATGTTGATGCACAGATGTTATATAAGATCTGTGAAGGTACTGATGAAAAAACGTTAATGGGATATCCTGGCTATATAAATAAACAGGACAATTTTACCCAGTTTGCTTATGCATATGATAAGAAAGCAGTATCCATAACTGCCCCAAATGAAGATTTGATTAATCAAATTCTTGTAGTTGAAGATGCATAGCTAATAATAACTGCTGATTAATGATTTAATAATTATTTTTACACCGTTTTTCATCCTTTTTTATGAAAAAAAGTTTAGGAATTCTTTTAAAAATGAATTAAAGTTAAAAAATAGTATAATAGTTGAAAATTAAGAGGTTAAAATTTTAATGAGATGTTCAATGTTTCCATCACTTTTAATATGTGTTCAGTCCATCTGATTCCTCTATGTCTGTAGAATTCTTCCATTTTCATCGTCCCTTTTTTATGTTTTATGAATAATTTACTTATGAATTAAAATGTTTTTCGAATATTTATTGTACCTATACCCCTATGGGTATAATATATAATATTTCAAATAATAGTATATAAAGGTTAAGCAAAAAACAGTAAAGAACAATTGAAAAAAAATAAAAAAACATTAATTTATATTAATGTAATAGACAAAAATACACGAAAACAATATCTTCCTTAGTAAAGTATTAACTAGATATCATTTAAAATCGCTACGATTAATTCAATAGTATTTTCTATGTCTTCTGCACTAGCCACACTGACAGGAGTGTGAATATATCTGGTCGGTACACTTACAACACCAGTTATAATTCCATCCCTATTCAAATGTATTGCAGTACCATCAGTTGTTCCACCATCACTGACCTCTAACTGAATAGGAATATCTTCTTTTTTAGAGGCATTTATTATCATATCTTTCATAACTTTTGAAGTGATAATTCCATCACCTGACCTATCAGCAAGAATAACTGCAGGTCCTTCTCCCATCTTACATGGTGCCTCCTCAATTGTTATTCCTGGATGATCTCCTGCTAATGTAGTGTCAAGTGCAAATGCATAATCCGGATTTAACGAATAACTGGAAACTTTAGCTCCCTTAAGTCCAACTTCCTCCTGAACTGTTCCAACACCATACACAGTTGCTCGACTTTCTACCCTTTTTATTATCTCCATCATCACATAACATCCAATCCTGTTATCTAAAGCTTTTCCCATAACCTTATTGTTAGGATATTCCTCAAAAAAGCTTCTAAATGTTATCATATCACCAACAGATACCATTTCTTCTGCTTCTTCCTTATTGTTTGCACCGATGTCTATAAACATTTCAGTATATTTGATAACCTTATTTCTTTCTTCAGGCTTGGTTACATGTGGAGGTTTTGAACCTATTACACCCGGAATTTTAGCATTATCGGAGTGTATTATCACTGCCTGGTTAATTAACATCTGATCATTGATTCCACCAATCTTAATGAACTTGATAAAACCATTGTCATCAATGTATTTGACCATTAAACCTATTTCATCCATATGAGATGCCAGCATGACTGTTGGAGCATCATCTTCACCCTTTTTGGTACAGACTACATTACCCATATCATCAGTTTCTATTTTATCAACATAATCCTCCAGCTGCCCAGATATTATTTCTCTTATATCATTTTCGAAACCTGATATTGCAGGAGTTAAACTTAGTTCTTCTAATAATTTCATATTCCTTATACTTGTCATGATTTATCGCCTACTTTTATATTTATTATTTATAATCTTAATATTTTGTAATGAATCCCAAGTTATAGTATATTAAAAATTCGAATAAAAGCAAATTAAAATGAAGGAAGGAATTAATCAAGATTAAACCCTATTAATTTGCTTCGGGTCATGTCTTCTACTGCATATTTTATACCTTCCTTACCCATTCCACTATGTTTAAATCCACCAAATGGCATGTTATCTGTTCTGAATGTGGATGCTTTATTTACAAACACACTTCCTGCTTCAACCATACTTGCACATTTTAGAGCTTCATGAACATTTTCTGTGAACACTCCTGCATTTAAACCATACCTTGAATTATTTGCTATTGTTATTGCTTCATCAATGTCTTGTGCTTCAATTATTGGTGCAATCGGTCCGAAGGTTTCATTACTTACCAGTTCCATGTCTTCCTTTACACCACTAATTACTGTTGGCCAATAGAAATTATCCTTAATTTCAGCTCCTATTTCAACATTTGCTCCCCTACTTGTAGCATCCTTGACTACTTTATCCACTTTTTCCACTGCTTCATGATTAATTAATGGACCAATATCCGTGTCTTCCTTCATAGGATTTCCCACTTTGAATTTACCTGTCTGCTTCACAAACATGTCCGTAAATTCGTCAATAACATCTTTTACAACTATAATCCTTTTTACACCCATACACACCTGACCTGAAAATAAATATGCTCCATTTGCTATTTCCCTTACTGCTTTATCCAAATCGGCACTGGAAAGTACTATTGTAGGATCGTTTCCTCCCAGTTCAAGTGTCACCTTTTTCATTCCGGCAGTCCTTGCAATATGTTCTCCAACAGGTACACTACCTGTGAACGATACCTTATTAACATCTTCGTGTGACACGAGAATATCTCCAACCAATTTTCCTGAACCTGTTACTGTATTTACCACCCCACTTGGAAAATGATTTGCAAGTATTTCTGCAAGCATCAAACCAGATAATGGTGCTGATCGTGACGGTTTTAGTATTACTGTGTTTTTTGCTGCAAGTGCTGGAGCTAGTTTATGTATTGCCAGATTTACTGGGTAATTATATGGTGTGATTGCAGCAACAGTTCCTAAAGGCATTTTCTTTGTGAATGCCATCACACCTTCTCCCCCAAGACCTGCATCTATCGGCACATTTTCTCCATATATTCTTTTTGATTCTTCTGAAGCAAAAAGCAGTGTTTCAATAGATCGGTCCAGTTCATAATAGGAGCCTGTGATTGGTTTACCTGTTTCTTGTGTGATTACTTTTGCAATTTTCTTCCTGTTTTTGCGTAATTCTTCAACTGCATCATTTAATCTGTAGTATATATCTCGGGAACTTAAACAGGTAATCTTCTTTTGTGCAATTTTAGCTGATTTTATTGCATTATTTACTGTTTCTTCATCTGCCATTGATATTGTATCTACTACTGTATTATCATAGGGATTTATTACATTAATCTTATCATCATTGGATACACAATTAGAATCTATTAACATGTCCATTTTAAAACCTTCATCACTTACTGTTTTTTCACTTATATAATATGTCAGAAAACCTTTAAAAAAATAATTATTATGTAATTATATTGGAATTTCACATATATATCATATTTAAGTATTTATACAGACATAGATATTTTTAAGTATTTGAATCTATAGGATATAAAATTTTTCAATAAAATGGGTGATTTTTTGATAAATCTAAGAAAAGATATTCTGTTAACTTTATATACCCTCTTAATCGGTGTTATAGCAGGATTAATTATTTGGAGTTTCATTAAGCTTATGAATCTTGGAATACAATTCTTCTGGGAATATCTGCCGGGAGTAATAGATTTTAGATATTATACAATTGTTGTGTGTCTGGCAGGCGGATTGTTAATTGGTCTGTGGAAGCATAAATTTGGTGATTCACCTGAAGAATTGGCTGTTGTCATAGAGAAAGTTAAGAAGGAGCACAGATATTCATATGACAATCTGTTTTCATCTGTTGTTTCTGCTATTTTACCCATTATAATTGGTGCCAGTATTGGACCTGAAGCCGGATTGACTGGCATTATTGCAGGTTTATGCACATGGGTATCCGATAAATTAAAATTCTTTAACAATGAACTTGAAGAATTAACCAGTATAGGTATTACAGCTACTTTAGGAACAATATTTGCTTCACCTATATTTGGTTTTGTAGAACCTTTAGAAAATGAGGAAGACAGTAAATTACCAAAGACAAGCAAAAATATTTTATATTTTGTTGCCATTTTAAGCTCTTTTGGTATATTCCTATTATTGAATCATGTAACTAACACCCATTCAGGTTTACATTCTATTGGTACGGCAGTGTTAACAAACCTGAACTATGCTAATATAGTATTGATGATATTAATTGGCATAATTCTTGCCTACTTCTACTTTATTAGCAGTAGACTAGTTACCAGATTATTCCAAAATATTAACAGCAACATCATCATTAAATGTATTATTGGTGGATTATTACTGGGTATTATTGGAACTTGTCTTCCGTTAACCATGTTTTCCGGAGAAGAACAGATTTACATATTGTTAGAAAATGGTACACAGATTGGATTAGTAATATTAATATTAACCAGCATAATTAAAATTGTTTTAACAAGTATCTGTATTGAAAGTGGACTTAAAGGTGGACATTTCTTCCCATTGATATTTTCTGGAACTGCAATGGGTTATGCTATGGGAATTGTTCTAAATACTGATCCTATACTTTCAATGTCAATAGTTACAGCATCTTTCATGGCTAACATTATGAAAAAACCAGTTGCAGTAATTTTACTGTTAATGATCATATTTCCGGCAAATCTTATTCCATTTATGTTAGTTGCTAGTGTAATATCCTGTTTATTTAAAACTCCTGAATTGTTACAAGCTCCTAAAGAGTCTTGAATAGAAATTTTAGATATGTCAAATATAATATTAATGTAATATAGTTTACATTCTTTCAAGCACCCCTGGAAATTCTTAATGAATTTCCTCATTACATTATTTTAGCCTATAATTGTGTTCTATTTTTCCAGCAAAAAGAATAAACATTATTTGAAAATTTATTTTTGCTAATGAATATAAAGTTTATTTGATGAATTATTCAATAAATTCTATAAATTATATATTATATAAGTTAATTTTATTAATTAAAAGCGAGATAGTATATTTCATAATTTAGAACAATTAATTATATTTAGGGAATGTGTAATATGAAAATTGTTTATTATGACAGGAATGATGGAAAGCTTTTTGAGATTAAAGTCAACAAGCTTAATTACTTAGATGATAAGTACATTATCAAAGATACACTCCAAATAGATGATGATTATAAAAAATTACTAACTCGTTTAAAAGAGGAAATATTCATTTTCAAACCTCTAGAAGATGGAAAAGATTTTTATCTGGAATATTTTAACCATATGAACTATTTTGATTCTGATGATTTTAATTTTAAGATTGGTAGTCTTTTATCACATACCATTGCACGTAATGATAAGAAACATCACATTCTTAATATGCTAAAGGAAATTTATACAACCGGTGTTGAACGTCAGGGTATTGTTAAATATTTAACAAATGAGGGTAAACTGTTTAAATCCCTCGATTTTCGCTATTTTGTAATGTATAATAAACTCATAGTTGTGCATGAAGACAAAACCGAAGTTAGAATGTATAGGGAAAGCATATTGAATGATACTGATTTGGGTGTTGCTATCTATCAGGACAATCATTTCGTTGAAGTTAATGAAAACTATGCAAAATATGTTTCAAAAACAAGAGAACAGTTGCTCGGTGAAGCGCAGGATTTACAGGGAGTTCCTCCAGAAATGGCAAGGATTGTTAAAAGAGAAGTTAGTGCCATCAACAATCAGGAAAAAGTTTCATACAAAACTCCTATGGTTTCCTATGACCCGGAAGGTGGTATAAGATATTATATTAATGCTGAAGGTTCTTACATCACATATGATAATATGCCTGCAGTTCTCTTCAAAATCAAGGACTTAACTGAACAGGAACGTGCTAAACGATTGAATGAAACAAATGTTGATAAAAAAATTCGTCTGCAGAGCACTATTGATGACCTAGCACATTATTCCAAAACTTTCATCTCTTATGCAATCTATCCTGACAGGTATGGTGTAAGTGATAACTTCTATGACATTATTGAAGATGACAATAGAGATTATGCCTTCAAAAAGGATACTCTTAGAGAATTTATTATGGGAGATGATTTAGAGTTCTATGACAGTATGATTGACTCACTAAGTCCATCCAATCCTGAAGTAGAGTTTACAACCAGTATGATGACATTAAAATTAAATATCAAGTATATAAGACACTACTTTAAAAGAATATATAATGAAGACGGACATGCACGTTCTTATGTTTCCGCTCACCAGGATATTACAGAAGAAGCAGCATATTCCACTTCCCTGAAAAAACAGATATATGAACAGAATGAAACTATAGAAAACAAAGAGATTGAAATAAAAGAGGCACATCATACTATTAAGAATAATTTGAACATATTACTTTCCCTTATTCGTATGCAGGAACATCTTAATGAAGATGCTGAAAAAATTGTTGAAGATACAAAAACTCATCTTAAATCCATCAGTGTAATGCACGAAAAACTATATCAATCCAAAACACTTAAAACTATCGAACTAAAAGGGTATATAGATTCTATCGTGGAATCATTGTTTGACATATACTCATCAGAAATCAAATACATTTCAAAAGTTGATAACATACCCTTAAATGCCAGCCAATCAGGAACTCTTGGTTTAATCATTAATGAACTGATAAACAACACTGTAAAATATGCATTCCCAGATGATAATCCAGGAAATGTTGAAATCAAGATTTCACGTATCGATAAACAAATTGAAGTTGAATACAGAGATTCTGGTATTGGAATTCCAGACAGCGTTAACTTCGACAATCCTGAAACATTAGGATTAATTGTTATCCAGAACCTTACCAAACAAATAGATGGAACAATCAAGTACACCTATGATAATGGAACTCGTATTAACCTTGTATTTACTGAAAGAGAGTATTAATGTTTTGATTTTCTTAAAAACTCCATCATATCCTTCTTTTTTTCCTGAATCTTTCCAAAGAATTTTATCTTATTTGTATCATTTGTTGCATCAATAAATGTGTTTATTTCAAGTTTTTCTATGAACTCAATCAGTTCTTCCAATTTTTCCTCTTCTGTAGATTCTTCAAATAGTCTTTTTTCTATTTCATCGTCCAATATACTGTTTTCTTGGATTTTCAATGTGTTTATCATAATACGTTCAGGATTAAGTTTATTAAATAGTTCTGCTGTCTTTCTAGCATGTCCTAATCCATAGTTATGTCCTGCCAATCCATTGAGAAATATTACTGTGTATTTCATCCTTGCTTTATCCATCTTTTTTAGCTGTTTTGTTATGTCTTGTGATTTGTATCCCTTGTCACTGTATTTTAGGATATTGTCATCAGCACTTTCTACTCCAAACACTATTTTATCATAGCCCTTTTCTTTTAGTTTTTCTAAATCATGGACAGTTTTATTTTCCAGGCTTGTTATTCTTGCATAGCAACCTATACTTTGAACGAATGGTAAATATTCGTGTATATATGATGCTATTTTTAATAATTGTTCCGTTTTTAATGAGAAGGCATCTGCTGAGAGTAACCATATTCTTTTGAATACGTATCCCCTATTTTTTAATTCTTTGAGATCTTCTATTATTTCATCATCCGGTGATACCCTGTAATCTACATCCCTGTAGTATGTGCAGAATTTACATTTGTTATGCGTGCATCCTTTCGTTACTTGTAGATATACACTTTTTGCCTCAAATGGTGGTCTGACTATTCTACTTTCCTGATACAATTTTATCACCCTTTATTAATTCCATGACAATATCTTAATCTTTAATCAACTTTTTATAATAGGTATCTGTCTGATATAATGCTCCCACTGGATTATGAGCCAGTACCCTGTCTTTAGTTACAAGTGTAGTACATAATGCATCAGAGTACTTGTAGAATAGACTGTCATGTCCTACACATAATCCTACTACAACATTCAAGTCTGTTTTTTCTTTGTTTAACTTTTCTGCTTGAAGTATTGGATTGCACATTATATTTCCTGTAATTTTAGTTTTTTCTTCATCCAATTGTGTAATTTCTGTCTTCTTCATTGCTCCTATCTTACATGCTGCCGTGTATACTTCGAAGTTGTGTCCTGAAAGTATCTTTGCAAATGTTCTGCTTTCGGCTATTAGTCCTACACATGTTGCTATTCCAATTTTCTTCATTCCAAGTCTTTTTGCAAATTCAATTATTTCCTCTACCCTGGTGTATTTACAGTAGAATTCGGCTTCTATTTCTGCCGATACTCTTGATACTTCTTTGTTGTTGTCTTCATTGTATAGTTTTTCAATTTTCTTTATTTCTTCATTTGTTAATTTTCCTGTCGGACAGAATTCAGGGTATTCTGTGTCTTGGCGTTGGCAGTTTATTACTGCACAATCTGTACATGAGTATTCTTTCATAATATTACTTCCCAATGATTCTTCCTTATTATTTTGTTTTAATTATTTTCTTAAATATTCTTTTTGAAATCAAAAAGTATTACATAGGAGTGAAAAAACTGAATTTATGCCAACACTCTTCAATACCAAAAAAACATTAAATTTATATTGTTGGATAATCTATCATTAAAACATTTAGAATATATACATTTATATGTAAATATTCATTTAAACAAATATTATTACAATCAGTATTATTGGGGATTTTTATGCATTATGATCGTGTTAACTCTATCTTGTCAAAGAATAATGGAATGAATCTTTTTAGAGGTTGTAGTCATGGTTGTATTTACTGTGACTCCCGTAGTGATGTTTACTCCATGGATCATGACTTTGAAGATGTGTTAGTTAAGGAAAATGCTATTGATTTGTTTAAAAGTGCTCTTAGACGTAAGAAAGAGAAATGTATGATTGCTACCGGTTCAATGTCTGATCCTTATATTCCCATTGAAGAGGATTTGTGTATGACAAGAACTGTTCTTGACTTGATTAATCGTTATGGTCACGGATTTACATGTATTACAAAGAGTGACTTGATTTTGAGGGATCTTGAATTACTGGAAGAGATTAATCAGAAAAGTAAGGTTGTTGTTGGTATGACTTTAACCTGTTGTGATGACAGGCTTAGTAAGATTATTGAGCCTAACGTTTGTACTACCAGTCGTAGAGTTGAGGTTTTGAGGATTTTACAGGAACATAACATTCCTACTGTTGTCTGGCTTTGTCCTGTTCTTCCTTATATTACAGATAGCGTGGAGAATATTTCAGGCATTCTCGATTCCTGTATTGATGTTGGTGTTCAGGGAATTATCTGTTTTAATATGGGAATGACTTTGCGTAGTGGTAATCGTGAATATTTCTATGAAAAACTGGATGAACATTTTCCTGGACTTAGGGAAATTTATGAAAACAAGTTTGGCAATTCTTATGGTATTCTAAGTCCAAACAATAAAGAACTGATGGATTTGTTTTATAAAAAAACCAATGAACATAACATTCTGAATAAGCCTAATGAGGTTTTTAAATTTCTTAATGAGTTTCCCCATAAGAAATTTCGTCAAACAAAGCTTTTTTAGAAAAAAATAATAAAGAATGGGGGTGCTGAAAAGAGGTTTAGTTTCAGTTTATTGTGTATATTGAATATTTTAGTAATTGTATATTGATTTTGTTGTTGAGTTGTATTTGCTGTCTCCTTCATATGCTATGTTTATTGAACTTATATGAGAACTTGTATCTAATTCCAGTATTATTTCTCCACTTTCATCTGTTAGTTCTGTTAGTTCTGTTCCGTTACTTAATTTTATTTCAACGTATTCATCAGGTATTGCATCATTATCTTCTGTTGTTAGTTTTATTGTTAGTTTTGAATCTTCCAGCTGTGATGTGATTTTTGTAGCAATTTTTGTGTTGTTTGTAGTGTTTGTATGATTTATATGGTTAGTATGGTCATGTGTGTCGTTTGTTTGATTTGTATGGTTGGTATGATTTTGATCCAGAGTAATGCTTATACTTGTGTTTGATGGATTGTATGTTTTGTTTCCATAATACATTATCCATACTGTCTTTGATTCATTAGCATTTACTGATATCTCTATTTGTCCCTGACTGTCTGTTTGAACTGTTTGTTCTACTATGTTTGATTTATATGTGACATCTGCACCACTAATAGGATTGTTGTCAATATCTGTGAGAGTTGCAATGATGATATGTGTATTATTGTTGTAATTTGCATCTATTTTAGTTTCGATGTTTTCCTGTTCTTCTTCTATTGTTTTTTCGCATTGTGCATATTTATCATTTCCACCATATACTAACAATGTTTTTCCTGATTGTTTGTTTACTGTTATTTGACCGTTATCGTCAGTTGTTTTTTCTTCCGTATGTCCATCAGGGTATGTGACTGTTATTGTTGCCTGTGTTATTTTTTCATTGTTTTCTGTTTGTAGTGTTGCGGTTACTGTATTATTGTCTTCTTGTGTGTCTATTCTTGTTGCTTGTTTTGATACTGTGATTGTTGTAGTTGCTTCTGATGGGTTGTATTCATCGTTTGCTTCATACATCACTGTTATTTGCATGCTTTCTTCTGGTTGTTGTGGTAGTGTTATGTATGCATAACCGTTTTCCACTTGTCCTGAGTATTTTATATCATTATAATATATGCAGGCTGTTCCCTTTGTTACTGGGTTGTTGTTTTCGTCGATTATTTTAGATGTGATTCTTATATTTTCTCCTACTTTTGCCCCTGTTTGCTGTATTTCCACTGTTGTATTAAGTTTTTCTGTTAATGGTTCATTTATTGTTGCCGGCTGTTCTGGTGTGTTGTTTAGTTGGTCTGTTATTCCTGATATATTCATGTCCGGTGGTATGACTGCTGATATAATTACTGACAAGACCAATATTATCACTAATGCTATGATTATTTTCTGTGTTCTGTTAAAGAAGCTCTTTTTTTCTGTTTTTGTCTTGATTTCTTCTTTGTATGTTCTTATTGGACTAGCATATGAATTATTTCCCAGAGGATTTCCACATTTTTCACAGTAATGTTTGTTATTTCTATTTCTGTGTCCACAGTTTTCACACTTCATATTTCTTTTACCTCAATTTTGTGTAGTATGAAAATTATTTTATTTGTATGTGATATATTTGACTTAAGAGTATATATGTTTTTTCTAAAAGGTAGTTAGTTTAATTATGGTGGAGATAGTTATTTTTCTGATAGGGTTCGGGTTAATGGAGAGTTTTAGTATAGTTTTTTTCTCTTTGCGTATGCTTTGTTTCTTTTCTTTTCTAGTTGTTTGTATTTATCATCGGCGTACTTGTTTTTTTGTCTTTGAGTTTTTCCTTCGGGTATTACTGTTAACAGGTCTATCGTGTTATTGTGACAGGCAAAGATTACTCTTATTTCCTTGTATTCCTTGTTGGAGGGTGCTTTAAATACTACTTCATATTTTCCTTGTCCTGATGTGTCATATCTTATTGGTTCCTCGTAGAGTATTGTGTCTACTATGTAATCTCTAGGTATTCTGTACTTGTTTAGTCTTTGTATGAAGTGTGTGTTATCAAAACACCATTCTATTGTTCCTGTGTCTCCTATTAGAAATCTGTCAAATACATCCATCTTATTTTTCTCCATGTTTATTTTTTCCTTGTTATATTATTTAATTTTCATCGTTTATATGAGTATATTTAATCGTCTGTTTTTTCAGATAATGTTTTTGTTGATATGTTTTTTAAAGTATTTTTTATTTTTATTTATGTTTTTTTTAATTATTTGATGGTATATGCTTAAATCTTTATATACTAATAAAACTATAGTATTATATACCCATAGGGGTATAGGTATTATATTTTCATTAAAGACAAAAAAAATAATTGAGGGATAAAAAATGGCATACATGAACAAAGAAATAACATTCATAGAAAACAAAGAAAATAATTTTACATACATAACACCACACAAAATAATAACAACAAGAAAACAAGTAACAAAAGAACTAGATCACAAACTAAAGTAAAATATAAAACAAACCCCAAAAGAAAATTAAAAGAAAAGGAGGAATAAACAATGGTTAAATATATAAAAGATTACTATAAAATTTTGAATATATCACCAAATGCAGATTTTAAAACAATAGAAAGAGAATATAGAGAATGTACAACACAATACAATAAAAGTAATAAAACATCAAAAGATGAAAAGAAATATGAAAAAGTTAAGGAAGCACATTCAGTACTATCAGATCAGACAAAAAGAACAAAATATGATAAATTAAGAAAAAGAGCACTTGAAAACAAACACAAATCCAAAAGCAAAAGCAAAGCTAAAGAAGATAAAGACTACGATAAAATAATAAAAAGCACAAAAAACATTTCTAAAGAAATAGGAAATATCTCAAAAATACTATTTAACTCAGGAGAATCCCAAATAACTTCATTGTTCAGTACCAAAAACGTATTAATTGGAAGTTTATTCACAGGATTCGGTCTAAAAAAAGGAATAAAAATGGGAAAAAAAGTTAGAAGATAAAAGAATTTAAATCAATCCACCAAAAAAAATATCTCCAATTGTACTTGATAAATTCAAATCTTCAAACATTTTACTTTTTTTAAATATTTATTTTTTTATCGAATACTAGTTGAATGTCACATTCTTAGAATACAACGGCGTTTTATCAAAAGATTCATATACCTGTATTTCTACTTTTGCCGGTCTATCACTAGATTCACGGTAGTATGGAACATTTATCTTATAATTTTGATTAGCTTTAATATCATTCAATATGTTAGAATCATATGTTTGATCTATTTGTGCTCCACTTTCTGAGTACCAGACACCTTTTACTTGAACACTATCAATATCCCTGGTAGAAACAAGATTTCCCTGAACTCCACCAGTATAATAGCCATAAGATACCTTCAAATCACTTGTAAGATTATCAATTGTGATAGCTTCTGATTTTGCCTGCATATCACTTTCATAACTTAATGTTCCCATGAATGCAACAAGTATGATTATGAATATTGTAACTACAGGTACTGTCCAGTAGATAATGCTGTTAGTGTTGTTTTTTGGGAAATTACTGTATCTTTCCCTGATTTCACTTTCATCACCAAAGAAATGTGAATCTTCAACAACCCTTCCAACATAGTTTCCACTCTTGTCTTTTTCGACAAATGCAACAACTGCTGCTATAATATAAAATAAAAATCCAAGCACACCATATAGAAAAGTTCCTATGAATATACCCAGCCCACATATTACATACTGTGCCATTGCAATTCTATAATCTTTTTCAAACAAGTATATTCCTATCAAACCAAGAATACTTGATACTAAAGAAATTGAACCACTAGTAATTAATTCAGCACCCAGTCCTGAAAATGAGTATGCTATTATTGCTCCTCCCAATCCAAAAATCATCGCAAGAATTGCCATAATAGGATTTATTTTCATTCTATTAATACCTCCTAATAATATTTGATTTTAAGTAATTCTTCCTTCTTTTCTTTGAATTCATTTTCTGAGATTATTCCATCCTTCATTAATTCATGATACTTTCTAATTTCCTCAGCAGGATCTATTTTTTCATCATTTTCTGATTGAAGATTGTTTTCAGAAGTAACTTCTACTTCATCCTTTTTCTGTGTGTTTTCCTGAACTCCAGTCGGATATTCATTATTTTCAATAAAGTTTACTCCAATTTTCTCTTTATTCTTTATTTTCAAAAGGTTTTCATAGAAATTTCTAAGTTCATTTTCGTTATTACCCTGGCCTTGAATAATTAACTGATTTCCGGATACGCCAATGTCAATTTTGTCTTCTATTAAGAAATTTCCCTTAGTATATGCTATGAACTCTATATCATCAATTGGTATTTTAAGCGTATTTGCTGAATCATATGATTTAATCATTATATCATTATGTAGTAGTTCAACTGATGATTTTCCTGTTTGATTTACCTTTGCTATACCTATTGCTAATCCCTGATTAATAGATTTTATTAATTTTGGATCAACCACTATTTTGTCAAATAATCCCATAAATAATCACGTTGAAAAATAATTACTCTTATATTTTTATTTCTGTTAGAATTCATTATTAAAAATTAGTTTTTCATATGATATTCCAATAACTTTATGATTGGAATTGGTAAAACATCCAAAAAAAAGAATTTTAAAGGGGAGATGAAAAAGGTTATTTTCGGTTTGCTATGGCATCCTGTACTAGTTGTATTCCCATATTGTATGCTTCTTCCAGGTCTTTAGGGAACTGTTCTTCTTGTTGCTTTTTCTTAGCTTTTTCATCAAATTTATGTTCATATAATGAGTAATCCTTAAATTGGTAGGTGTCATATGCTTTTAATGAGTATGGTTTTCCGAAGTTGTATTCGATGAATCTTTCAATCGTGTTATAGATAGATTCAGTGTACATTTCATCACTGAATTCTTTAGTTACGTTCATAGTATACAGGAATGCCGTTGGTTTGGGATCTGCTAGTGTCTGACCACCATATACGAATTTAGGGAATAAAAGTCTTTCAAGTAAGCATCTCATCTGTCCTGTTACGTTTCCGAAGTATATTGGACTTCCAAGAACTATTGCATCAGCATTCCATAATTTTGGTAAGAGTTCATGTAAATCATCCTTAATTGGACATGTTCCATAGTATTTTCCTTCTATTTTTTTACAGTGAAGACAAGACTTACAACCAGTATAATCAAGTGTATAAAGGTCTATTATTTCAACTTTAGCATTTTTATCCTGTTTTTCCAGTTCATCAGTAATTCCTTCTGCTGTAGCATCCAACAGTTTTGCTGTATTGTATTTTTTTCTGTTACTTCCATTTATCAGGTAAAACTTCATTCTATCACTCATTTTAGTGTATGAAATTGAAAAAGGTTTTTTCTTCCCTTTCAGGTTGTTGTGTGTCTTTAAGGTTTTTTAGCATCCATGACATGCTTCTTGCCAGATCTCTCATTTGTTGCATTCCTTCAATGTCCTGTTTTACTTCTTCAGGATTTGTTCCATGTACAGCATTCCAGTATTGACCTGATGCAATTGGCATTCTAAGTATTGTGAAGTATTTGTTTAACCTGTCAAATGCGGAACCTGCTCCTCCTCTCCTACAGCTTACTACGGCAGCTCCTATTTTTCCTTCATATAAATTTCCATTCTGGTAGAATGCCTTGTCCAATGCTGCTCCAAATGAACCATTGATGTTTGCATAGTATACAGGACTTCCCAAAATAATTCCATCAACCTCTTTCATTTTTTCTGCAAGTTTATTAGAAACATCATCATATACACATCGTCCAAGTTTGACACATGCTTTACATGCAGTACATCCATAGACTGCTTCTTTTCCTATCCAAAATATTTCTGTTTCAATTTCTTCTTCTTTTAATATTTTCTCAATTTCTTGTAATGCTGTGTATGTACATCCTTCAGGTCTTGTACTACCATTTACTAATAATACTTTCATGTTTTCACCATTTTATCTTATGTATTATATTTTTACTTTATAATATTTAAAAATAGTTTCAGATATTCTATATTTTTAGTAGTTTTATTAAAAATAGTAATTTTATATTGCTTAATGTATAGATGATGAGACAAAAATTTTTTATAAAAAAATGGTAAAGGATGAGCAAGAAAAACCACAAAATACTTTTTAAAGAGATTGAAATGAAATGAACATTTTAAATGATGATTGATAAATGTTACATTTAAGAGATTAAACAAACACTAACACATTTTGCTCATCCTTTGTATGAAGTATGTTTATTAACTTTTAGATTTTTGAAGGTGTTAAAATGATTACAACGACTATAGAAATTTCGCCCACAACCACTAATATTAACACATGAATACATAGGGAATTATTCATTGTCAATTTGGATAGTTATAAAAAAATTATTAGTAGTTCCCTTCACACAATTTGAACATATACATTTAAAGAGAAATTATCCCTTCTTTTCCGGTAACAATTTTTTTGTGTGAAACACCCAAGATAATTTGATAGTCACTTTTTTCTAGTTTTCACCTCATATTATTTTTATTCTCTACAATATACTTTGGAATAAGTTATATATAAAGTTAACTTTTAAAATATTCCATTTATATAATGTATATGAGTATTGAATATAACACTATACATACAAATGATTATGAAAAATAGAAAAAAACCATATAAACTCTTTAAATAATAAAATAGACAATAATAAAATCAAAATAACGATAAGAATTTGGAATAAATAAAAATAAAAAAAAGAAACAAACTATATCAAATATTTTTTTCAAAAAAGAATAGCATTCAGGAAGATATGATAATCAGGTCTGGAATCTTCCCTAATCCACTGGGGAGTGATGCCAAACAACTCCTCAACAGCAATGACAACATTAGTACCAACAGATTCCATAGCATAACGTCTCATAGAAAGATTTCTACAGGGCTTGTTATCTAACCTGGAACATGCAGCACAAAGATTACATGGACCACAAGTAAGATACAACCCATTCAACCTTTCTTCCTCATCAAGCATTTCCTGCAAGATATTTCTCTTTTCTGCCTGGAAAAGATTACGGGAATTGTCCCTAAAATCAACAAAAGACAAATCATTCTTCATGAATTCTTCAGTGAATGTGAACTTTAATAGAAACAGTTTAATATTATCATATTTCTTCCAAATATCATCCACGTCAAAATCAAAATCCGGACAACTCCACTTCTTATCAAAACTGCTACAGACACTACACTTTAGTCTGGTATATTCATAATCCACATATTTTTCATAAAATTCTTTCAGATTAGTTGTCAGTTCAAAACGTTCAATAGTATAATCACTCATAAAATATTCACCACAAATAACACCATAACATAATTTATAGTACATCATATTAATCACTTAACTAAAAAAACAATTAAAAAGAGTCAAAAATGGTATAAAAGGCTTTATAAAATAAGTATCATAATAATTAATTAACATAATTCAAGATTAATTAATATCTACCTACAGATATAATAATTAACTAATACATTTAGGAGTATTTGAAAATGTCTCAAGATACAGAAATTACCTTAAATGGAAACATTCTAGAAATAAGAATAAGAAAATTAGAGAAAACACCGGTAATTATCAGCATAAACAACCAAACCATATTCGATGATATAATTGACAGTGAATTAGATTATAATTATCCATTAACAATGATATTTACTGATGAATTAGATGTTAAAATAGATATAAACAGCAAGGTTATCAGAGAACATATTCACAGAGACATTAACTCCTACTTTAAAGATCTAAAAAAGTGCATGTTAGGTAAAAATGACAATTTCTTCCTAGTAAATGATGTTAATGAGGAAATTAGACAACATTATGATGAAAACTACCATTCAGAAGTAGATTATGACAGATTCAAGGAATGTTTAAGTTCTAAACGTGAATTTCTTGAAAAACGAAATATTAACTATAACCTCTTTGTTGTACCCGATAAATCAATCACACTTAGAGAATATCTGCCATTTAAGACAAATACTCCCAGAAGACATGTTGACAATATGCATGGTTATATTATTGACCTGGATGAAATAGTAACTGAAAAGGAAAGACTTAGCAACGACACTCATGTATCAGTAGAATCCTCTTTAAAAATTGTTCCATTCATTTTATCAAGGATGCATAATGTGCCTGTTAATGTTTTAGAAGATGAAATTAGGTCAAAGACTGTGTTAGTAGAGTCTGAACATTTTGGAGATTTGTTATCAAATATAAACATGTCATATGACAATGTTGAGCTGTACAATAAGAATCGTCAAATAAAAGCTAACCTGGTTGAGGTTAGGGATGAATATGAAATTATTCCACTTGAGGATATTCCTGCAGAATTTAGATACGTGTCAAAGAGAACTTCAAAATACTTCAAAAACAGTAACAGCATATCTGATAAACGTGCCCTTATATTACATGATTCAACAACTGAAATGTTTTTAAACACATTTATCTCTTATTATAGGGAAGTCTTCTTCTATTGGGATCATTGGTTTTTTAATAAGGACTTAGTTGAATACCTAAAACCTGACGATGTTATGGAAATTAGAACTGAACGATTCCTGGAACATCCAAAGTACATACCTGTAAGTGAAAATACACCATCATACTTCCCATTAACAGTAGAAATAGAAGACTTCAAAGTTACACCAGAAGAATTAAATTTAAATCTCAGAATACAGGACGTCAGACGTATAAAGGAAAACGGTCATATAAAAATATTCATAGATGATAATTTGATAAAAGAAGACATTTTTAAAGATGGAAAATACAGTTTAAATTATCCGTTAAATGCTTATGAAGAAAAAGAGTATACTTTAGGAATATATGCTGAAAAAAACAGTTATACAAGACGTAGAATTGATAAGAAATTCACAATACAAGAAAATATAGAAGAATTATTTAAAGATCTTAAATTAACATTAAAGGGAAAGAATAACACATTCTTCAGAATACATGATAATACCAATGAAATAATCCAACACTATAATAAAAATTATAAAAGTAGAATCGACTTTGAACAATTCAAGAAGAGCATAGAATCTAAGAGAGATTATGCTTATACTGAAAACATTGAATACAAATCTTTTATAATACCAGACAAAAGTATTGTTTTAAGCAAATATCTTCCCTTTAAGCATGACGAGCCAATACGTAACGTATCCTGCCTAAAAGAATACCTGGTTGACTTGTATGAAGTTTCAAGCGAGGACGACTATATCCGAAATGATACCATGTTAGATGCAGAAGCAGCAATAAAATATACTGCATTTATTCTAAATAGTTTATATTCTGAAGATATGGACAATTATTCTAAAAAAATATATGATAGAATAGAATTGGAGGATGTTCAGCATAAAGGTAATCTTTTTACCAGCAAAAGTTGGTCATATGATAAGGATGAAGTCTTTAATAGCTATTTGCGAGTTACTGCTCAAGTTTCACACATCAAATGTGATGCTGCCATGATAGAAGATATTCCATATGAGTTTAAAACTTTTTCATCAAAGAATTCGAGATACTATGAAAACAACGATCCTATTATTGATAAGCGAGTACTGATTATCCATGATTCCGGAATTGATCCGTTTATCAATGCTTTTGTTGCATCATTTAGTGAAGTGTTCTTCTACTATGACCATTGGTACTTTAACAAGTATTTAGTTGAATGGTTTAAGCCAGACTTAATACTAGAAATCCGTGAGGAAAGAACTCTTGATAACTCATTGTGTCCTATAATATCTCATGAGGGTGATGTGAGAGTTCCAGTATCATTGAAAATTCAGAAAATAGAAGTTGAAGATAATAACTTATCTGTTGAATTATACTGTGAAGATCTCAGGAAAATACCTGTAAATTCGACTGTAAACTTTTCAGTTGATGGAAAAAGCATTAAACGTGAAGATATGATTGATGGAAGATGTAAGTTAAACTATCTCATTGAAAATTATTCCAGTAATGAACATGTTCTTGAAATATCATTATATGAAACCTCAACAAGTAAAGCAAAGATTTTAAAGAAAAAATTTTAATAAAAGGTGGGAATATATTGTTCAGATTAGTCAGTATAACAGATACTTATAAGGATAAGCTCCTATCATTTAAAGATGCCTTTATTGAGTATGGCGAAAACAGTATTCCCGGTAGTGAATTGCTGGATAAAATGGATTCATTTGATGATTGGATGGATTATATTAGAAAAAACAGTATTGCCAGTACGGTTTCTGATGATTGGGTTCTTACCAGTGTTTTTATTGCTGTTGATGATAATGATGATGTTGTCGGCATTATTTCATTACGTCATGAGTTAAACGATTTTTTGAAGGATTTCGGACATGTCGGTTACAGTGTTCATCCTAAAATGCGTAGAAAAGGAATTGCAACATTCATGTTAAAGGAAGTTCTTGAATTTGCAAAAAAAGTAGGATTGAGAGAAGTACAGTTATCATCAATGCAGGATAATCCTGCTTCCATTAGAACGATAGAAAAAAATGGAGGTTATCCTGTCAGAATGGTTAATTATTTAGGGGAAAATCTTTGTGTTTTTATTATAAATTTGGATTAACGTTCAGACGTTATATCTTGATTTTTCTAGTGCTTTTATGATATATTTGTATTTTGAGTCTCCTTCAAGGTCATATAGGAAGTTGTACATTTGTATTGCATCTTCATAGAATTTCATGTTTGCATATTCTTCTCCCAGTTCTTTTAGTTTTTCTATAATAAATGTGTTAACTCCCAATTGAATGTTGTTTTCTTTCAAAATATTAGTCATTTCTTCCTGTGTGATATTTGTATCGTATCCTTTCTGTGTTATATTGTATTTTTCTGCGTCAAGAGTTACTGTATCATCATATTCCAAACTTTTTTTATATAGTGCTGTTGCTATTTCACATTTATCTTCTTCTATCATCTGATATGCCATGTTTCTGTAGGTTCTTGCTACATTAAAGGGCACATATGCAAATGTGAATGCCTGTTGTAGGTAATTGCTGTATCTTTCATAGTCTTTTGTTATTTTGCAGATTTCCATCAGTTCAAAAATTACTTTACACGAAACAGGATTTATTTTTAATGCTTGTTTAAGTGTTTTTTCTGCTTCATCTATTTTTCCTTGATTCAGCAGTAAGTATCCATAGGTATAATAAAGGTCCGTTAGCAGTGTGTATGCAGGTATGAGTCTTAGTGTCTTGTCTTTTGAAATGTATTCATAGAACAGTTTTTCTTCCAGTTCATTTTCAAATAGATGATATTCATGCTTTTCATCATCCTGAAATATATTTTTGTGGTTTTTCATGTATTTATCTAGTTTCTGGTATGCTTGTTCTTTTTGTCCCTTTTGTATTAATGGCAGTACTTCTTCTAGAATCTCTTCTTCTGTAAGATATTTTGGATTATCTTCTTTATGAATAGTGTTTAGTATTTCTCTAAGTTCAGCTATAATTTCTTCAGAGTATTCATGATTCTGGTACTTGTCTATTTGTGTTTTAATGTATTCCTTGTCTGTTTTTTCACCTGTTAAATGCGATTGAAAGTCTTTGATTATTTCTTCATACATCAGATTTCCCTTTATATAATTATATTCAAAATGTCTTTTGATATATATATAACATTCAGAGTATAAATAGTTTTTTAAAAAATAATTTATTTCTATTAAAATTTACATTAAAAATTAGTTAAATATTAATATAATTATTTTTTAATATAGTAATAGTAAACAGTGATTATTTAAGAATTGTTGGAAAATATTAAGATACAGTTAAATGCCTGAAAACTCAAATAATATATAATCAAAGAAAAAAACGTGACAATCATCAACAATAATTTATTAGACAGAATAATAAACTTTGACTATCAAAAAAAATGCAAGATATGCACAATTATCATGAACAAGAAAAAAAAATACTTAATCCGATGACTCTATAAAGAACACTGGATACATTCCACTTCTATGAACTAATTCCTGATTCTAGAAGTCAAATCAAAAAATTGAATCTTGGTATGAAAATTAGTACTCATTGGAAGTGGATTTACCATTAATATAATAATATTCCTACTGGAAAGTGAATATAAATTTAATGGAATGAATAAATGTTGAAAATGAAACAACAGAAAAAAGATATTGATTGCTTATGTTATAACTAAAACATGAGAAAATTACTGAGGATTCCAAAAAGAAGTCATGTTTCTGCCAATATATAATATAGAAGTGTACTTCCTATGGAAGATAGTTAATTAACCTCCAATTTAACACATAAAATTTTTAAATATCTACAAAAAAAGAAGAAATGAAATGGTAGTTAATCGTTATTTATCATTCATTTCTTTAATTATATTATCTAATTTTACTAAACCATTTTCATATGATACTTATTCACAATGTACAGTACATATTCTAAGAATTATAGTACATAGATTAAGATTAATATATTATTGATCAATATGAAAATAAATTACTGTTAACAGAAAAAGAAGGATTAATTACATATTATTTTCTATCTAACTTTGAAAAAAAGTGTAAGGTTAAGTATTTAACCTTATTGAAGTACAAATCCACCGTTTGGAGAGATGACTTGTCCTGTAAGATATGGTGCTTCTAGGATGTAACCTAATGCTCCTGCTATATCTGACACATCACCGATTTTACCAAGTGGGATTGTTGCTGCTAATGCATTTAGTTCATCCTGATTTACTCCTCTTAACATATCAGTCATAATCATACCAGGTGCTATTGCGTTTACTCTTACTTTACGTGGTGCAAATTCTAATGCTAATGCTCGTACTAATCCGATTACTCCGGTTTTTGCTGCACAATAGTCTGCTTGGTTAATTACTCCAGTCATTCCTCCGACACTTGCTGTACATACAATTGCAGTTTCTTTGTCTACCATGTATGGAAGTGCAAGGTGTGACATATGCATCATACTTACAAGATTTGTGTTAATTACTCTTTCATAATCCTCTGGTTGTAAATCTATGAAGTTAGAGTTGTTTGTTATTCCTGCATTATTTACTAGTGCATCGATTGTGTCTCCGAATGTTTCTACTGTTGTTTCTACAAGTTTTTTACAGTCTTCGAATTTACTTACATCTGCTTGTACTGCAATTGCTTCTACACCATATTTTTCTTTAATTTCTTCAATTAAGTCTTCAGTTAACTGTTTAGATGAGTCACTTCTGTAGTTGATTGCAACGTTATATCCTAGTTCTCCTAGTTTAA
>CAZUHM010000016.1:0-10162 GCA_964620575.1 uncultured Methanobacteriaceae archaeon
CATTGGAACTTATGACCCAAGAATCCCCTTCTTCTACAAGAAGGGGAGGTTCAAACTGAAACAATTACTGCAAAATAGACACACACATAAATCCAATATCTGCAATAAATTGTCACAACACCCTTGTAAAGATATTAACAAAGGATTAAAAAAATTATACAAAGAAAAATTAATCAGATATAAGAAAACCAGTCATGGAGACGATATTTTTCTGAACATTAATGAAAAATCAAAAATTGAGAAGAAAATAAAAGTTAAACTAGATCAATTATATGACTGGAAATAATATAAGATTCTATTTTATAGTTATCTGTGAATGCAATTAAAAGTAGAATTTAGTTGAATGTCTTCAAATAAATACTTTCTACTTTTTAATTCTTGACATAGAAAATCATAACAAATTTATCCTCCAAAATATCAACAGTCAAGGATTTTTTCATTCCGTTTTATTCTAATATAAGTATATATTAAAAAATTGAGAGTGTTTTCATCCATTAGTTTTATGTTTTCAAAGGTATTACTATTTTTGTAATGGGCTCTTGTTTTCAGATTTTTTTTGCTACACAAAACTGAGTATATTTTAGTTGAAGAAATTAAAATAAAAATAATCTTCAAAACAAGTACTATTTCTAAGTAAAAATAATGAACTTTCCAAATAAATAAAAAGAGATATCTGTGATCTTTAAAAAAGTTCATTTTTTCAAACCCTAACTTTTTTTATCACTTTAAAACTGCTTCTTTTTGACATAAATTGCCACAAATTTATAACATAAATTGCCACAAATTTATAACATAAATTACCGCAAATTTATAACATAAATTGCCACAAATTTATAACATAAATTACCGCAAATTTATAACATAAATTGCCACAAATTATTAATATAGTTTGGCACAAATTTATGACATAGATTGACATAATTTTTTGAAGCAGGTGTTGAAATGAAAAATTGGTATTTAAAAAGATATATGGATGATATAATCACAGAATTATTGGATATGGTTGGAGCCGTGGTTATAGTAGGACCAAAATGGTGTGGAAAAACAACTACTGCCGAACAACATTCAAGTAGTGTTATAAAATTACAAAATCCTGATAATTTCAAATCTTATAAAGAATTAGCTTCAATTAAACCTTCAAAATTATTGGAAGGTGAAAAACCTAGATTAATTGATGAATGGCAAGATTTACCAGTATTGTGGGATGCTGTTAGAACTAGTATTGATGATTCGAGAGAAGATGGTCTATATATATTAACTGGATCTGCAGTAATAGACGATTCTAAAATAAAACATTCAGGTACAGGGCGTTTCACTAGATTAATAATGAGACCAATGAGTTTATATGAAAGTGGCGAATCTAACGGTAAAATTTCAATATTAGATTTATTTAAAAATCCCAATATGGATATTGATGGAATTGAATCAGATTTAAGTCTAGAAAATTTAATATTTGCATCATGTAGAGGCGGATGGCCTAATTCATTAAATAAAAAAACAAAAAAAGGACAATTATTTGTTGCAAAAAATTATTTAAACAATATCTGTGAAACAGATGCTTCCAAAATTGATGGTACTAAAAAAAATCCTAAGAAAGTTAGGAAAGTAATTGAATCATATGCTAGAAATATTTCTACAATTGCCTTAAAAAAAACAATTCTAAATGATGTTCATGGAAGTTATCCTGAAATGGTTATTAAAACATTGAATATTTATCTTGATGCATTAAATAGACTATTTGTAATTGATGATGTTTCTGCATGGAATCCCAATATAAGATCAAAAACTGCTATGAGATCAACTCCAAAAAAAGAATTTATAGATCCATCAATTGCAGTAGCAGCTTTAAAATTAAGTCCTGAAAAATTGATAAATGATTTGAATACATTTGGTTTTATTTTTGAAAATTTATGTATTCGTGATTTAAGTGTTTATACATCAATTTTTAATGGTGAAGTATCTTATTATAGGGATCGCTATGGTTTAGAAGCTGATTGTGTTTTACATTTAGAAAATGGAGATTATGCATTAATAGAATTTAAAGTAGGTTCTGCTTATATTGATGAAGGTGCACAACATTTAATAAAATTGAATAATATTATTGAGGAGAAGATAATAAAAAATAACTTAAAAATTAGGAAACCTAAATTTTTAGCAATCATAACGGGAACTAAATATGCATATACTAGAGAAGATGGAGTTAAAATATTGCCTATTGGTACATTAAAATAATTTTGTAAATTTGATTTTCTTATATCCTTTTTAGATTATTATCATTATTATGGCTCTGTAGAAATCCTTTGTTTGAGTGAAGTATGAGTATTACTCAAATATAAATTTCATAACAGAGGGGAGCATTCTATTTCAATGCAATCATAAATTCCATCCAACACCAATAATGTTAACTAATATTAAACAATAAGTGTTTTCATATGATTCCTGCCTAATTGCCGCCAATGCTAAGCATAGTAATTGTAATAGGCGATTCCAGGTAAGTCTGCGTTTCATAAAAACTTTATTATTATTTTACTGGGAAATTACTTTTAATCCTTCAATTAATATATTTTTTGCTGGATTTACATCTCTGTCATCGTGTGTTGAATTGTGATCATGTCCATGTTCTGTCTTTTAGTTTAGGTTTTCATTTTTGTTCTTCAGGTGTTGTAGGTTTTACTGGATGGAACCACTGATTTATGTATACTATTGTTCTTCCGTGTTCTTTTGTCTTCTGTTTCACAATATGTGTAAAAATGTGCCAGACTTTTTCATGAATATCTTTCGAGAGTTAACTGTTTTTTTATAATACCATTTATGTTTAGTGTTTCAAGACAGATTACTGTGTATTTTTCCATTTATCTTTGCGCGAATTTATAAAAAATGATAATTTAGAATGTTGTGTATTTTTTCATAGGTTATTTCAAGTTTTCTTTTTTTTATAATGTTAAATTTAATTTAACCATGTATTATACGAAAAGAATACTATAAAATTAGGCGCATCTTGAAGCATAAAAAAGGCAAAAAATAGCAAAAAGTATAAAAATTAAAAACAAATCTAAAAGTCAAACTAGAGAATTAAGAAAATTCTTCTAAAAAACTATATTATTTTTAGGTAATCCTTTTTTTGGATATGATATGTGTTCTGTTTTTGATTCTTTAATCCTTTAAAGAATATTTTTTTTTGGATATTGTCAATGTTGTCATTTTATGATTGATAATATGGGTGTTTTTATTGATTATATTTTTTTTGTATTTGGGTTTTATATTTTAGTGGGTTTATTGTTAATTATTTATTTTTATTAATGGTTATTTTAATTATTCTTAGTTAGTATATAAAAAAATGATTCTAAAATCATACTATGTTTTGTTTTCTTTAAAATTTTATTATATGGTCAATATTTTTTCGATTATTGATAGTATTGTTAAAAGTAAATCTAATTTAAAAACAAATTATAATTTATTTAAATTAGATAATAAAAGATTAAAATAGTTTACAATATTTAAATAGGATTTTCCATTTAGTTTTATTATAATTTCTAATCATTAAGTATTATGTATTTTATAATACAATTATAAATTAAGTTTAATATGTGTCTGTTATCGTCATTTAAAATTTAAATTGATTATATTATAATATTCTTAATAAAATTGTAAGTGTTTAGTATGAAGTATAAAATTTTTGTCAGTAGTGTTCGAAGAGAATTTGAACAAGAAAGAAAGTTCATCAAACAAGAGATTGAAAATGATTATGTATTAAGTAGGTTTTTTGAGGTTTATCTGTTTGAAGAGGAATCTGCATCTGGTTTGTCTCCTGAAAAGTTATATTCTGAAGAAGTAATTAATTCTGATATTTATATTGGATTAATTGGTTCTGATTATGGAAGTATTTTAGAATCTGGTATTTCTCCAACGGAATTGGAATATGATTTGTATAACAAAACACATAATGATGCTTTGATTTATAAAAAGGATGTGAATTTTAGAGATGAGAAAACTGAAAAGTTTTTGGAAAAAATAAGGACTCATAGTTATAAAAGATTTAAAAATCGTTATGATTTAATTTTATTAATTAAAAAAAGTTTAGTGGATTTCATTGATAAAAATCTAAGAAATTATAAAGCTTTTGATTATGAAATATTATATGATTCTTCTTGTGATGATGTGGATATGGACGCATTAGAATTATTTTTCAATGTTTTAGAGTATGATCCAATTGAAAAAATAAGGGATGAAAAAGGATTAAAAAATCTATTGTCTACAATACATGCTGGAGAGTATGTAAATGGAGAATTTAGACAAATACTGCAGGAGCATTATTTTTCGCTAAAGATATTTCAAAGTTTAATATATCACACCAAGTAAAAATGGTTAGATTTTTTGATGAGGATGGTATCAATACTTTTGAAAAAGCTGAATATAATTTATCTTTTTTGAAGTTATTAAAAGAAGCAGAATTATTTTTTAATAAAACATTGGTTAATACTTCTCAAATTAAAGGTTTTGAACGAAAAACAATTCAGGATTATCCATTTGAAGCAATACGTGAAGCACTTGTTAATGCTTTAGCCCATAGAGATTACACAATAACTACAGCTCCAATAACATTTTACATATATAATGACAGAATTGAAATAAGAAGTCCTGGACGTTTGCTATACCCATTAACCATTGCTGAACTTGAAGAAAATAAGCCAATACATAGAAATGAAGCAATATGCAACATATTTTCAAAAACAAAATACATGGAACATGTTGGTACAGGAATTAAAAGGATGAAAGATGCTATGAGAACGTATGGTCTGGAAGAACCGGAATTTGCCGAAAATGGCCTATTCTTTGAAGTAACATTTAGAGCAGATAATAAGCATAAACTGTTAAATAATCGGCAAAAAGAGTTTTTAAGATTTATTGATAAATCAGAAACGACAATAAAAGAGTATATGGTGATGTTTGATATTGTGAGAAATACTGCTACAAAAGATTTGAATGAATTAGTGGATAAAAACATACTGGAAAAAAGTAAAAATGGTAAACAATTAATTTATAAAAAAATTAATTGAAAAAGGCTTTGTAGAAAACTTCTCTAAATTATAAAATTTGTAATACTTTTTAGAAACATTTATATGTTAATCAACAAAGTATTACTATACTTATGAAAATCATTAATTAAATAATTGAATATTAAATTACTTCTGTATATTGCTTAATTTATTTACAAAAACACGAAATAAATTATAGTCATTGACATTGAAAAGACAATATACAATGTATCCATTAATATAGAAACAACATCTAATATTGAATCTATTAAAATGCTATTTTAAGAAGTTATGTCAGTTATGTTATTCATAACTGAACTTTTTAATGACCAAGACTATTTTTTATATTAAAAATATCAAATCTTTGAGTTTTGATGAGAATATTACAAATAACATTTATCTGACTATCCTTCCATAAAATATATTAGTGACAGAAATTATATTAGAAAATAGGTTTTAATTATGATATATTCCATTGAAGAAATTAAAAGGAAAACTATTCCTATTGTCAAGAGATATGGAATTAAAAAATTAAGTCTTTTTGGCTCATATGCACGTAACGAAGCTGTTGACAATAGTGATTTGGATTTTTTCATCGATAAAGGCAATTTAAGAGGTTTATTTCAATATTATTCTCTGGTTAATGAGTTAGAAGAATCTTTCAATTGTCACGTTGATTTAGTTACTACTGGTATTAATGATGCAGAATTTTTAAAACAAATTCATAACGATGAAGTGATACTATATGAAAGATGATGATAGAAAAAATGTAAAACGGTTAATACATTATTGTAATAGATTAGAACATCATATTGAATTTTTTGGTGATGATAAAGACATTTTTTTAAGAAATGAACAGTATCAAGATGCTTGTTCTTTAATTTTCATACAAATTGGAGAATTTGTTGGAAGGTTATCTGATGAATTTAAAGAGGAACATCATACCATTCCATGGCAATCTATTAAAAATATGCGTAATACGAATGCACATAATTATGACCATATTATGTATGATATTGTTTGGGAAACCATTAAGGAGGATGTTCCTGAATTAAAGAGATATCTTGAAAATTTAGAACTAAATGATGGAAAATATTCTTAAATATATTTTTTGGCTCTGTTGCAATACTATTTTTCTTAAATATAGTATTACTTTTGATTATTTGATTATATGATAGTTTTTGTCATTTATTGTTTGTTATATTCAATATAATATTAGTTTTATTTTTTTCTGCATCATATCCTTTATTAGCTATTATAATTTCTGGTTTATATTTTTGTATCATTTTTGAATTTGGAATTGTTTGTGATTAATTATGTTTTGGTTCGTTCAATGATTGTCCATAGAGTATTAATTGATTATCTGTTTCCATTGAGATATGGTTTTTTTGTGTATCCTATTCTTTTTTTATTAGCTCTTTTTCTGTAATACAAGTCTCCTTGTTCATATGTGTATCCTGTTCCATCTAAAACTATCATTTTGGTTTTAAATTATAAAAACTTATGATTATACCATTTATTTATTAAACCAATTTAACAATATTTTTACATAAACTTATTTTTTTATGATTAATTATTAAGGTGTAATGTTGTTTTTTGTGGGTTTGGGATATAAAATGTTTGTTGTGATACATTTTAGTGGGACTTCGTAATATGTGCCTATAATGAAGAATAAATTTGACAAATATTCCTATATTAAGCAGTCATAAAACATTCAACATAAAAACAATGTTAAAAAAAGTAGATATATCATCTAAAAAAATAGGTATACTGATAACGATAACGGCCAATTTGCATGAAAAAAATGATATGATATGCAACAATTAACAATAACTGCTAATTAAATTAATTGCAAACATATTATTCAAATCCACCCCAAAAAATAGTAATTATGAGGAATTTAATTCTTCTTCCACACACTTCAATGCTTCATCAATTATCTTCCACATATCATAGTACTTGTAAGTTCCAAGTCTTCCACCAAAAATAACATTTTCTTCATTTCTTGCAAGTTCCTCATACTTTGCATAAATCTCATTGTTCCTGTCATTGTTAACAGGATAATATGCTTCATCACCCGGATTCCACTGTGCAGGATATTCCCTGGTAACAACTGTCCTTGGACTGTCACTTGCCTCGAAATGCTTATGCTCGATAATCCTTGTGTATGGAATTTCACGTTCAGTGTAGTTGATCACAGCATTTCCCTGATAGTTCTCAACATCCAAAACTTCCGTTTCAAACCGGAGCCCACGGTATTCCAGCCTTCCAAACTCATAGTCATAGTACTGGTCAATCATTCCTGTAAACACTATCTTATCAGCAATGCCTTCATAGTACTCCCTGTCATCAAAGAAGTCTGTTTCAAGCCTTACTTCAACATCCTCCAACATCTTCTCAATAATCCCCGTATAACCATCCAATGGAATTCCCTGATATCTGTCGTTGAAGTAGTTGTTGTCAAATGTTAACCTGACAGGCAAGCGTTTAATGATGAATGCCGGTAAATCCCGGCAGTCTCTACCCCACTGTTTCTCAGTATAACCCTTGATGAGCTTCGTGTAGATGTCACGGCCCACAAGACTTATAGCCTGTTCCTCAAGGTTCTGTGGTTCGGAAATATTTGCCTCAGCTTTCTGTTCTTCAATCTTAGCCATAGCCTCTTCAGGTGTTTTCGTACCCCACATCTGATAGAAAGTGTTCATGTTAAATGGCAGATTGTACATCTTATCTTCATAAACTGCAACAGGAGAGTTAATGAAGTTGTTAAACTCGGTAAACCTATTAATGTATTCCCACACCCTCCTGTCAGATGTGTGAAATATATGTGCCCCATACTTGTGGACATTGATGTTTTCACACTTCTCGGTGTAGACGTTTCCACCGATATGTGCACGTTTTTCTATTACCAGACATCTTTTTCCCTTCCTGTTCATCTCATAAGCGAAGATTGAACCGAAAAGTCCTGATCCTACTATTAAGTAATCATATTTCATAATACAAAATTCCTTCAAATTTATACTACACTATTTTATGTAAATAATCAGTAATAAATTTTAAAGATTAACAACATAAAATATAATCATACAAATAGGAGAAAATAACATGGCAGAATTTAAGTTTAACAAGACAAGCATTGAAGGAGTATACATAATAGAACCACAAGTATTTGGAGACCACAGAGGATACTTCATGGAAACATACCATAAGGAAATATTTGCCCAAAACGGCCTCGACGTCGACTTTGTACAGGACAATCAGTCAAAAAGCAAAAAAGGAGTACTTCGTGGCCTACACTTCCAATACACCCAGCCACAGGGAAAACTTGTAAGAGTAATAAGCGGAGAAGTATTTGACGTTGCAGTGGACATGAGAAAAAACTCACCAACCTATGGAAAATGGGAAGGAGTAATACTCTCCGAAGAAAACAAAAAACAGTTCTATATACCAGAAGGCTTTGCACACGGATTTGTAGTACTAAGTGACACGGCAGAATTCACATACAAATGCACGGACTTCTACAAACCAGACGATGAGGGAGGCATACAGTGGGACGATCCAGAAATAGGAATAAACTGGCCAATAGACAATCTGGATGAAATAATATTATCCGATAAGGATAAACTATGGAAACCGCTAAGTCAGACAGAAACAGACTTCTAAAAAAAATATATAAAGATTAAAAAAATAATTATATCCTCTCTGTAAACACCTTTTCCAATATTCCTTTTTTTCTAATATCAGTAAAATGTTCATAACGTTGAACTACAGATTGCAGCTGCTTTACTATACTCATCATTTAGTATTGCTTTGAAAGTTTCATCATATTTTTCATCCATTTTCACATCATAATCATATAGTAATTTAAGTAAATCCTTTGATTCATCAAAAATTTCATATAACTCCTCTCTGGAAAACGCATATTCAAATAAGAACTCTCTAAACACGTATTGAATTTTATCTTTTAATAATATCTTAACAAAATTGGATACAAAATTCTTTTCTTTGCTGTCATGATACATTATGTTATATGCTTTGAAACGGCCTAAAATTGTTTTTTTATCTACTATAAATGAAACTGACTTATCATCATCACTGTTACGGGTATAATTATGAATACTTATTGGATCGTATATAAAAGTAATTTTTTTCGCATATAAAAATGATTTATAAATAAATACAGAGTCCTCAGCAGGAATATATTCCGGAAAATCTATTTTGTTGTTTTCAATAAACCTTTTTTCAAATATTTTGCTTGTCACACCAAAATTTGAAAGGAGGTAGGGACATTTATTTAAGTCATCAATAATTATTCCGTCAGGATATTTCTCTTTTAACTTTTTAAAATCCTTTTTTCTTTGTTCATCATTGTTTTCAGGATTGGTAAACAGGTTCATCATTATTCCGTTGATATACTCTACTTTATCTGCACTTATTTTTCTTGATTGGAAACCGGATACTACTTGTGAAGGGGTTGTTGATATATTATTGTATACTTTTTCACATGCATAGTCATAATATGTGTCATCAGAATCTAAAAACATGATATATTCTGCTGTGGCATGTTTTATTCCAATGTTTCGTGGTTTTCCTGCATAACCGCTGTTTTTGTCAGTTTTAAATGTTTTCACATTAGGGTATTTTTGTTCATATTCTTTGATAATTTCGAAACTGTGGTCTGTAGAGCAGTCGTCAACGAAGATTATTTCTAAATTATGAAAACCAATGCTTTGAACCAGTATTGAATTAAAACATTCTTTAATATATTTTTCAGTATTGTATACTGGTATAATTATACTGATTTTATAATTTGAGCATATATTTGGAGTATTTCTTATTTTATCAATTTTTTCTGTGATTATTCGTTCGTTTTCATTTATTTTGGAGTCTATACGAATATTTAATAGATTACAATTTTTATCTATTTTCAATAATCTTTCCTTAATTTCTTCGTAGTTTTGAGTATTTTCCTTTACTTTGTCCTGGTTAATGTCTGTTTTTTCCATGATTTTTTGTAGGGTTTCTTGTTGTGTTTGGATTATTTTGCTTTGTTCTATGTTCTGGTTTATTATTTGTTGTATTGTTTCTTCTTGTTGTTGTATTTTGTCTTGTATTTTTTTGTTTGT
>CAZUHM010000016.1:10262-24997 GCA_964620575.1 uncultured Methanobacteriaceae archaeon
TTGTTGTGTTATGTTGTTTAGTTGTGTTGTTGTGTTTTGGTGGTTGTTGTTTATTGTTTGTTGTATTGTTTCTTCTTGTTGTTGTATTTTGTCTTGTATTTTTTTGTTTGTTGTGTTTAGTTGTTTTTGTTGTTGTGTTATGTTGTTTAGTTGTGTTGTTGTGTTTTGGTGGTTGTTGTTTATTCTTTGTTGAATTTTTTGTAGTGTTTCGTCATGTTTATTCTTTTGTGTTATCTCTTTTTTTTGTTCAGTGTTTTGTCTTTTTAATTCTTGAATTGTAATGTTATTTTGTTTAATTTGTTTATTTAATTGAATATACTCCTGTGAATAATAATTATAACTATTACTAAACTTCAGAATTTTTTCTGAAATATTTTTCTTTAATGACATACTTGAATTCTCCTTGTCTATTAAATATTTTCATAATCATTTGATTAATTCCAAAAACTGATCATAGTCATTTGATTTTAATATATTGTTAAAGTATTCCTTTTCTACACCAGTCAATGATTGTTTCATGTCTTCTTCTAATCCATAACAATTAATAAATTTCTCTAACATGAGTTTTGTTTGAATGTAAAATCTTTCTTTATATTTTTCTTGGATTATGTTGTATCGGTTTCTAAATTTAAACAACAATCTTTGCCATAGTTTCTCTTTATAAAGTTCATATAAAGAATTTTTTAAAAAAACATTTAAAATATCTTCTATGATTAGTATAGTTCCTAATTCTAAATTATTTTTTAATCCAGTTATGGAATCGGATCTTCTTCTATGATTATATAAAAATTCATCCAAAAGATATATTCTATCGGCCTGTGTGATTGTTTCAAAGAAGAAAGGATTATCTTGATGTATTAAATTTTCAGGAAAATGGGGATTTATATCTTTTAGAAAACTTACTAGAAATAATTTATTCCATGTTACAACGGGTATGCCGAAAAAAATATTTTTATTTAAATCGTCGATTCCGAAAAATTTATTTTTAATATGGGAGTAATTATTAAATAGATAGTATTCTTCAGGATAATAATTATTTTCATCATTATAGCACAATGCTTTAAACATTAATATTTGAGTTTTCTCTTTTTCTGCTACTGTGTACATCTCTTCTAATGCATTCAAGTCTAAAAAATCATCCGCATCAAGATAATATATGTATTTTCCCCTAGCATGTTTAATGCCATAATTTCTACACCCACCGGAACCGCCTTTTTTACCTATCTTATAACACTTTACTCTCGTATCCTTTTTTTCATAGAATTTAAGTATGTTATATGTGTTGTCCGTTGAACAATCATCTATACAAATTATTTCAATGTTATTAAATGTTTGATTTAGCAAACTGTTGATACAATCATCGATGTATTTTTCAACATTGTATGCTGGAATAATTACTGATATCAATACATTAAAATCAGTATTTTTGTTGTAGATTATATCATAAAGTGTTCTTAAGTATTTTGATATGTAATAATGATTTAATTGGTTCTTAAAATCTTTTGAAAGTGTCCGTATATTGCTCGTAATTTTTTCAAGTTCCTTCAGTTCTTTTTCATTGACTGAGGGTATATTATTCACATTAATTTGTGGCAAATTATCTGTATATTCTGTGGTAACTGTTGGATTTTCACTATTAAGTGATATTAAATTCTTTATGTGTTCTTGTATTGCTTCAAGATAATTTTTTATGTCTTCGTAACTGGTGAATGTTATTTCATCCTTCGCATATTTCAAAAGTCGTTCATCGATTTTTTGAATGTTTTTAGCTTTATAAATACTATCAGAAAGGAATATTATGTTTGAAAATGGATGTTTTTTAAATTTTATCTCTTCTTGGTTTAAAAATTGTCTTTTAAAGAGGTATTTGTAAATGTTCATATTGGTTGAATAATTTGTAATTATATCTTTTGTTTCGTTAGGGTATTCTATCTTACTTTGTATTATTTCATATTCAAAATCTTTCTCTAGGATTATTTGAAGAATTTTACTTAAAGATATTTCACTATTTTTTTCCACAAAAAGGATATATTCACCTTTTGATTCTTTTATTGATCTATTTTTGTATTCGTTTTCATCAATGTCTTCTATTTCAATGAATTTTCTGTTTATTGTAGTGTTTTTTATCGGGTCTTCGTTTACTTGAGTTCTGTTGTTTGGGTAAACAAGTTCAATATATTGCATGTTCTGTTGTGTTATATCTTTGATGCTTTGAACAATATCATTTTCTTCTTTATAATCAGATATTATTGAGAGTTTAATCATATTTTCATCCCATGCAATTTCATTAGTTAATTTTATATTATTTAATTTAAAATGTTTTTAAAGAATATTGGTTGATTATTTAGTAATTGTAACTTCAAATAAAATATTTGTTGAGTAATTTTGAAATTACTAAAAAATCTTATTTTTTCGTTAAAATAACATATTATGCTATTATATTTGTTGAAGGGTATTAATATTTTTTTATAATTATTTTAGATTTAAAAAAAGATTGATAATTATTTCTTTTAAAAAATAAATAATTGTGGGGAAGAATAATGAAATTAATTTTGACAGTTAATCTCCTGTTCTTTAATTAAGGGATATACTGCTAGTTTACTGCTTTCCAAGTCATAGTTATGCATTTTAACACAGTTTATACTCGTGTTGTTGTATGTTTTATAATAGTATATTCCACGTGTAGTGTTCATGCAGGATGAGTAGATGGTGTATTCATATTTTTCCGGTGCCACTTGGCAGCACCCTTTCTGTTGGTAAACTGATTCCAGTATGTGGAAGAATTGGTTAACATTCTCATATTCATTATCCTTTTTTCGAACGTTTTCATGAGTGAATGCAACTTTCACAAATCGTGACATACTAGACAAGTCTCCGGGCATTCCCATTCCACCCATTCCACGGCTATATGCTTCAAGTTCCACGTTTTTGCTGAAAGTGCTTTCAGGTGTTTTATTGGATAAGTGACGATAATTGTTTAGGTTGAACAACTGTTTGTCGAATGATGGACTGTTAGTCATTACTTCTACAGGGTTATCATATACGTGAAGTCCGTCAGATGTGCATTCAACTACTATGGACTCGTTCTTGTCAGATATCATCCAGTGCAGTGGGGACAGTGGCAGCTGGGCGCTGAAGTTAATGTTTACCAGGTTAATGTTTTCAAGCAGTATCCGTGCTTCCTTGACAGTACTTGCCTGTGATAGTATCCATGGGATGAATTCGAAGGGTGTTATATTATCCTTTTCTTCTTTATAGTCCGGGTATACTGCTTCTGGAAAGTTTAGTCCAGCCATGCTGAGACCTTTCTCATTTGTTGCATCATAGTATAATGGGTAGTCTTCAACTACAAATGCCATTCCTATGATTGCATGATGTGTTTCTATGTCTTGTGTTTTTCTGAAGTTGAATGTGTAGTTTCGTGGTGTAATTACTACGGTTTCATTGTATGAAAATTCTAAGTCAAGATTTCTTCCAAAATAATGATCTTCTGCCAAAAAGCTTGCAGCTGTACACATTTTTTATCACCTATTAGTATTTATGTATCGTTAAATAAATAAGTAAAGTATCTTTTATTTCTTACCGGGTAATGCTTCCTTGTATATTTTAAATAGTTCGGGGCTGTTTTTTATGAATTCAATATCCAATAGGTCGTAACTTGTGTCTTTGTTATGTTCTGCTATGCTTGTCTGACTTTCTATGAATCCCTTGTGTTTTATGATTTTCTCAAGTTGGGAGGCATATGTTTTTTCGGGACTGTTTATTCTTTCTTCAACCTTTTTTATAACGTCATCTTTTTCTAGGTTCAATGTTTTGTTCATATGTTTTATTTCTTCAATGATTTCTTCGGCCCATGTAATTGGTTTTATTTTTTTTCCTTCACGTATCAGGAAAGTGTCCTCTTTCAGTGCATTTTGTGCTGTCAGCTCCTCGTTTTCTAATCCTTCCTCCTGCCAGTATGGATAGTTGCTTTCCTCCTTCAATAGCATGTAGATAAGAAAGAGGTGTACAAATTCTGCATCGTTCTTGTCTATTCCACATTTATCAAAAGGGTTGATGTCAATACTTCTAACTTCCACGTAGTGTATACCCTCCTCCATTAAAGAGTCCAAATATCTTGGAGGGTTCTTTGGCTTTAACCTGATCTGGGCGTATAATTCCTTGGCCTCTGACAATATGCCTTTCTTTACATAACTGTTAACGTCTTCACAGAAATGTTTCACACTATCATATCGTGGGTAAACTTTTACAAGATTTTTGTATCCAATCGTTGAGTTACGGTATGATACTCCAGTATCAGAGTAGTAACTGCCGTGTCCATCATTTAATGGCATTATTTCAAGGCATTCCTCGGTGAATGTGTTGTGTGCTGCAATGCTTGCACCTGTTATGTATATGATGAACCATTTGTATCTAAGGTAATTTCGACTAATTTTAAGGTATACTTCGTTTTTAAAATTTTTATAACTTCGGTTATTATCTAACCCGTTGTGCAGTTTGTGTATGGTCTCTTCGTTTAGTGAATAGTTGTAGTGGATGCCACTTATCATTTGTTTTAGTGTTCCATATTTTTTGGCAAGATTTATCCTGTAGTCTCGTGATGCTTCTCCTTTTTTTCCCTCATATTCGGCTACAGGTATCATGTACTTGTCTGGCAGTATACATGGTAGTGACTGGTTCCAGATGTATTCATCATTGGCGATGGATGTGTTAACAATATCAACCAGAAATGATAACGTTTGATATGCCTTTTTTGTGCTTGTGTAAGTGGGTGTGACAATTTCTATCTGGCTTTCTGAGAAGTCTGTTGTGATGTGTGGATTTTCTAGTTTGTCTCCGAATATTTCTGGATGTGGTGTAAGGGAGAGTTTACCGTGCCGGTCTATCCGAAGCCCTTCCTTTTCGAATCCGAAGTTTCCACTAAGTATTTCTTCCGGTGAAAGTAAGCCCTTGATGTTTTTTATAGTGAAAATATTATTCATGTTTATCTATTTGTTTTTGATACTTAATAAAATTTAACATTGTTATACATTTATGGTTAAAAAAATTAGATGAAATATCATCAAAAAAAATCAGGAATAATACTCAAAAAAGGAATAACTAGAAAATAACATATCCTTTGGGGTTGAATCGTTTCAGCCATTTTAAATCTACACCTATGTCTAGGTATATATGGTCGTTTATTCCAAATTTTTGTGAGAAGTCGAAGTTGGGATCATCCGAAAAGTCGTGACGTACCTCTCTTACTGTTTCCATGTCTACGGGTATTCCATCGTAGTTTCCATCTATGAATTTTTACCATTCGTTTTTTTCTTCTTCACTCATTATCATCACTCCCTCCTAATCTAGACGAATAATAAAGTAAATATTGAAAAAATAATCAATATGGCGCTTGTTACTATATTGTTCAATCCTTTATTTATCATTCTTTTTTATAATTTATTTTTCTTTTGTTGTCAATAATTTTCTCTTTATAATTTGTTATTTCTTCTTTAATAAATATCTTTCTTTCTATTTTCTCATTTACAAGTTCATTGATTGTTATCATATCTAAATATTTTGTTTTTTATATTTTTGATGATTTTCTGAAGTTTTGTATGCTCAGGGTATTGAAAAAGATGGTCATGATGAACAAGATTATAATTTTCAATGCAAAGTTGTCGTGTTTTTTCTATTATGTATTTTTGGTATGTGTTTATCATCGTTTGTGTTAGGAGTGTGATTTGTAATGAGAATACTCCTAAGTTGATGGATAAGAATGTGTTGTTCTTGAATCTGTCTGTTCAAATTGCTTTAATAGTTCATAATCTCTTTTTCAATAGTTTCAATGCTATTTTTAAGTTTCGTTTTTCATAATTGATCCTTTAAAAAATTATTACTTTTAACATTAATAAGTAATATTATTTGTATCTTTAATATTATTAATACTTTTGTTGAAAAAGAATTAAAATTCAAAGATTACATCAACAATGAAAAACAATATTAAATCATGAAATACAGAAAATTAGGAAAGACAGGAATTAAAGCATTAATACTTGGATTTGGAGCAATGAGACTACCACAAAACAGCACAAACCCTGAAGACATCAACATAACTGAAACAAAGAAAATGGTAGAATATGCAGTAGAATACGGAATAAATATCTACGACACAGCACTCCTATACCACACAAACGTCAGAAAAAAAGCAGGAAAAAGTGAAACAATACTGGGACAACTACTAAAAGAACACCCTGAAGTATACATATCCACAAAAATGCCATCATGGAACATAACAAGTTGGGAATACTTCAACAAGACACTGGACTACCAACTACAACAACTGCAAAAAGACACAATAGAACTATTCTTCATACACTCAATAAAAGACTCATATTATGAAAACATAAAAGAAACTGGACTATATGAATTTATAGACAGGGCACTGGAAGATGGAAGAATAAAACATGTAGGATTCAGCACACACGCTTCAGAAGAAACACTGGACAAAATAATCAAAGACTACAGAAAATGGGAATTTGCACTTACACAGATAAACTATCTGGACAACACAGAAAATCCTGGACTTAACGGACTGAAAAAACTCCACAAACTAAACATGGGAACAATGATAATGGAACCACTAAGGGGAGGACAACTTGCACAAAATCAGCCAAAACAAATACAAGAAATATTCAAACAATCAAAAAAACAGAAAACACCAATAGATTGGGCATTCAACTACCTGTGGAACAAAAAAGAAGTTAACTGTGTGCTGAGTGGAATGAACAGTCTCGAACAAGTAAAACAGAACATAAAACTAACAGACAAAGCTGAAATAGGTATGATAACACAAGAAGAAGAAAAGATATATGAGAAAATAAAGGAAGAATATGAAAAACTAAAAAACATACCCTGCACATCTTGTAACTACTGCATGCCATGTCCACACGGAGTAAACATACCAAAATGCTTCCAGGAATACAATTTGGACATAATATCCGGAAACGAAAATGAAGCAATACAATACAGGTTCCACCTGAACCAGGACAGAAAGGCACATAATTGCACGCAATGTGGAGCATGTTTTTATCTATGCCTCCAACAGATAAACATACCCCTTCAACTAAAGAAAGTAGAAGAGCATTTCGGAGAATAATAATATTAAGAACAATTAAGAATTTTTGATAAACCATAATTTAACTGATGAATAGTATAATATTTTATAACAAAAGTTTGCTAACAAACATAATTATCTATTATTTAAAGTTACTATTGGTATAAATATTAGTTATGTTTAATTTGAAATATAATGAAATGTAATAATTTTTTTATGTATTATGGTTGTATTAAATTTGTTTTGAGTTTTTTTTGAAAAGCATAAGTTTATACATGAAAGTGGACTGATTTACTAGGAATAATGAAACCTTAGTATGGAAAGTTAATGATATTTAATTGACTAAAAAGTTAAAACATTTTTCAATTAAGTAAGGTAAACTAGGACATTTAAACTATTAATTGTCATGATTTAAATTATCTTGTTGAGATCTATTTTCTGTATTTATCCATTAATTGATTATAAATTTATGTTATCCCTAATTTCAGTCCAATTTAAAAGTTAATGTGCTAACTTATTATAAAATTAAGGAATGATATCAATTATTTGATTTACTCTATCTTTAAAAGTATGTCCTTTAATTATTGAAACATCGTAATTTATTTTTTCTTCTAGAATTTTTTTAATAATATCCTTTAGTTCATCGGATGTTTTGTAAGTAATTATTTTATCTTGAAATACTTCTTTTAATCCTATTACATCATCAGAAATTATTATAGAACCACAAGCTATAGCATCAAATAGTCTGTTAGATATAAAACCCTTTTCTCGCATATCATCCCAATGATCATTTAACAAAATATCACAGGAAGAATAAGCCTTTCTTAATTCTTTGTTTTCAATATGATCTCCTTTAACATATTTTTCATCAATTATGTTCTCCCAGCCCACACCATATACCGATAAATTATACTTGGTTGGTATTAAATCTTTTAAAATTTTTCGATAAACTCCTCGTGAATTACCTACAAATAAGAGATTTGTTTTATATTTTTCATCATAATCAGGATAAAAACGTTTATCGTCTGTACATTGCAACATAGTTGTTACTGGAGTATTTACTAAGTTTGATATTTTTTCTGACCATAACTGTGAAGCAATAAATATATGGTCATAAGATTCGAATTCTTTAATGTTTATTAAGTCTGGATGAGAAATATTCCACATAATATTAAAATGTTGTACTTTAGGAACATATTCAGACAAACCTCTTAATACAATAACATTATCAACCATAGAATCTAATCCATCATCCCATTCAGGTAATATCTGAATTTTAATTGCATAACCTTTTTTAATGAATTCTGATTCAAGTCCTTTTGCAAGATGATAATCACCCCAGTAATTTATTTGATTCCACTTGTGTACAGGAATTTTTATAGCAATTTTAGGTTTTTTAATATACTCTGTTAATATTTCTTTTAATTTATTGAATCTTTCTGAATTATTTTCAACATGTGGATTATTTGTAGCAACCGGATAAACTGATACATTTTTTCCTGTTTGTTTCTGGATATAGTCAGCTGTTTTTTGATTAGATACTAATATTATATCGTATTTATCAAAAGCTTTATTTGATGTCCATTTTTCAACGTCACCCATTATTAGAGCTATTTTAATTAATAATCCATTTGTAAATTGTATTCTGGTTAGATTATATTCCTTCCAGGAGGATATTAAAATATCAATATTTTCATCTATTTTATAACATTCATTACTTGATGTTGATAAAAATTTAACGTTCCAACCATGTTTCTTAAATTCCTCTGAAAGATTTAAAAACATACAGTATTTTTCATCGGTTTCATTTTTGTCTGTTACGAATCCAATGGTTAATTCTTCATCAGAAAATAGCTTGTTAGAATTTAATTTATCCATCAAATATTTTTTTCGTAACCATTTATTCCATCGTTTAATGAAATATATATGATTTTTTGATCTTCTTTCTTTAACTTCCAATTCAGTATTTTTTTCCTGAGTACCATATTCATAATGATATAAAACGGCTTTAGGATTATAGTAATTAGTGTAACCTTTATGATATAATTTTAAACATAAATCTACATCTTCATATCCATATACATAGTTTTCATCGAAACCTCCTACATCATCAAATATGCTTTTTTTAACCAACAATACCGCTGCAGTAACTGCGATAATCTTTCTTAAATCTTTATCCTCATCTTCTTTGAATAACATCCCATTATTTCGATTGAATGGTTTTATATAACCATTCGATTCTTCGAAAATTATGCCTGCATGTTGAATCGAATATGATTTTTCCGAATTTAAAGTAGATTCACTGCAATCTGGATAAAATAATTTTGCACCTACGACACCCACATTATCCTTGTTTAACATAGTTTCCATCATATGATTTAAAAATCCTTTCAATGGCTCGACATCATTATTTAAAAAGAGTAAATATTCTCCATTAGCTATTTGAGTAGCTTGATTGTTTGCATAACTAAATGAATAGTTTTTTTCATTTTCAATTAATTTATAAGGAACTCTTTTTAATTCAGATAGGTACTGTTTATAATTATCGTCAGAGTTATTATCCACTAAAATAAGTTCAACATTAGGATAATCATCATATATTTCTTCCAGTTTAGGAATAATTCTCTTAATATGTTCCTCACCATTATGATTTAAGATAATTATAGAAATCAGAGGACTTTCTTTACCAAATAAGGGTATTTTGTTTAAATTATTTTTATTTATTATTTCGGAATCATATTCTTTAAATTCATTTTCTTTATCTAAAACTAAAGTATCAATACATTTTGTGAAATCATTTTTTGAAATATCAAACTGATTTATTAATTGATTAAATGAATACAACAGATATTGAATAATTGTATTTGTATATATGGGTGTGTTTGAGCTTACTTGTTTCCATTTTGCTTGAATATTAATAACATCTCCATTTTTAACTTCTAAAGAATAAAACAAAGGTTCATCATGACAAATTAAAGTATTTTTATCAATAACTTTCTTCCCATTAATTCTTACATCAGAACAATTAACATAAACAGGAATTCTATTACCCTTATGATTTCTAAAATCAACACCCCTAACAAATATATTTAAAGTTCCATCACCATCACATAGTAAATCCAGATTAACATTTCCTCTAGAACTTTCAAAAGTTAATCCAGAACCTTTTTCATCATTAAACCAATCAGGATAACGAATAACAGCATCAGCATCAGAAGAATCTAAAACCTTAATCAAATTATTTCCAGAACCTTCAATACGAAAATCAAACCTAGCCGAATTAATCATTACATAAAAAGGATTAAATGAATTATTATTTTTTATTAAATTAAATTCAGATATTTCTTGATAGATTTTGCTAAATTGATTATTGAATTTGGTTATTTGTTCAATTAAATAATTTATTTTAGTGTTTGTATATAGGGGTGTGTTTGAGCTTAGTTGTTTCCATTTTGCTTGAATATTAATAACATCCCCATTTTTAACTTTCATAGAATAAAACAAAGGCTCATCATGACAAATTAAAGTACTTTTATCAATAACACATTCACCATTAATCCTAACATCAGAACAATCAACATAAACAGGAACCCTATTACCATCATGATCTCTAAAATCAACACCCCTAACGTTAATATTTAAAGTTCCATCACCATCACATAACAAATCAAGATTAACATCTCCACTAGAACTTTCAAAAGTTAATCCAGAACCATTTTCATCATTAAACCAATCAGGATAACGAATAACAGCATCAACATCAGAAGAATCTAAAACCTTAATCAAATTATTTCCAGAACCTTCAATACGAAAATCAAACCTAGCCGAATTAATTTTATTTACAAAAGGATATCTGATTTCATTTTTTAAAGATTTATGTATTAAATCATTATTGGAATTATATTCATCTGGAGAATCTCTTTTAATTTCATTAAATAAATCCAAAATTGTGTCGTATGTGAAAATAGGAGTGTTGCTGTTTACTGGTTTCCATTTTGCTTGAACATCAATAACATCTCCATTTTTAACTTTCATAGAATAAAACAAAGGTTCATCATGACAAATTAAAGTACTTTTATCAATAACACATTCACCATTAATCCTAACATCAGAACAATCAACATAAACAGGAACCCTATTACCATCATGATCTCTAAAATCAACACCCCTAACAAATATATTCAGTTTTCCTTTTTGAATACATTTAAATTTAAGATTCAAATCTCCTTTTAAACTTTCGACGGTTAATCCAGAACCTTTTTCATTAGAAAACCATGATGGATATTCTATTCTAGATGATGAATCAGAATTTTCCAATATTTCTATTTTATTATTAAAATTTCCTTCATTTTTTATATCTATACGAACTGCATTCAATTGTTTATTAAGAAATAGTTCTAAATTATCTAATTTTGAATATAAACTTTTAAAGGACTGTTGTATATTATCATTTTTATTTAAAATTTCAATTTCTTTTAAATTTAAAGTTATTTTACTTATTAATCTGTTTGAATTATCTTTAAAATTATTTAAATAATTATTAAATATTTTCAATTGATTATTTAATGAAAAAGATTTTCTTTCAAGTTCCATCGGGAAATTGACATCCATAGAGTTCCATTTTATATGAAAACTAACAATGTCATTATTTTTTACTTTTATTGTATGTACAAAAGGTCTATCATGATATGTTAATTTATTTTTATCGATTATCTTTTGTCCGTTATACGTTATTTCTGTGTAATTGACATAAGTCTGAATTCTATTACCCATATAATCTTTAATATGAATACCCTTAAAGTCAGTTTTCAAAGTTCCATTACCTTTACATAGCAAAACTATTTCAACATCACCCTTTGAACTTTGAAATGTTAATCCAGAACCTTTTTCATCATTAAACCAATCAGGATAATTTATAACAGCATTTTTATCTGATGTGTGGATAATTTGAACATTATTGTCCATATTTCCTTCATTTTTTATATCCAATCGTGCAATATTTATGTCTGAATTTAAATCTCCAATAATGCCCATATTGTTTTTTGATTTATTTATTTTAGCTTTTAATGAGTCATATTCTTCTTTTAACTTAAACAATATGTTTGTCAAATGAATTATTTGATTATTGTTATATATTTTCCTATTCTCTTCAAATGGTTTGGAGTCTATGTGAATTTGAACTATGTCATTATCTTTAACTTTAATATTATGAGTAATTGGATTTGAATCAGAACCAATAGTTTCTTCTTCTATAATTCGTGTATTATTTACTAAAATATTTGTATACAGTTTTCCGAAGTCAGAGAAAAAAGGTAATTTGATTAATTGATTGTGTTTAAAAGAAAGTCCTTTAAAATCAATTTTTAAATTTCCATCACCCTTACATTTAATTTTCATATCAACTGTTTCTTCAGAACTTATAAATTGAAACCCTGAACCTTCATTATCGTGGAATTTATCAGGATATGTGATATATGCATTTTTATCAGTACATTCTATTATTCCAACATTATTAGGTTCTGTTCCGTGATTTTTGATATTTATTTTTAGATTATTATTTTGAACAAGATTGTTCACATCATTGATTTGATTAATAGTCGTATTGGTTTTTTCATATAATTCTTTAAGTTCATTCAATAATTTTTTATTATCATAATTTAAATCGAGTATTGTTTCAACATCTATCGGTTCCCATTCTGCATGAATTTGAATAATTTCATTATCTTTGACCTTAATTTGATAAGTGAATGGATTTTTGGAACTAACCTGAGTATTTTTGTTAATTACCCTTGTATTATTAATGGTAATATTATTATAATTTAGGTGAATATCAAAATCTTTGCCATATCTATTTTTTAAGTTTAAACTTTTAAAATCAATTTTTAAATTACCATTTCCACGACATTTTATTTTTAAGTCTATATCCCCTTTTATACTTTTAAATATAAATCCGTGACCGTTTTTATTATTTAAAAATTCTGGAAAATCTAATATAGAATAAATATCTGAATTTTCTAAAATTTCCAAATAATTTGAATCATTACCATAATTTTTAAATTCAATTATACTAGTAATGAAAGATAACCTTCGATTAGAAGTGATATTTCTTTCTTTTTTATTTATTAAAGAAAAATTAGTATTATCTAAATTATTCATATTATCACGAGAAATCCCTTAATTCATATCATAATTAGTTTAATCTACCATGTTGAAAATCTATTTTTTCTAAACAGATAAATAATTGATTTTTTGTTCATTAGAATAGTTGAGAATAAATTGATATATTCTGATTAGATAATTAATCCTAGGTATTTTTGATGTATTTTGATGACATTATTTATTATTATTTTCAACAATTATTACAAAATACTATTTTTAATTATTTGAAACCAATATTTGAACGAGAATATCCTGAAACAAACTGGTAACTTTTAAATCCACTGTCATCCAGCTATAATTATCTAATCAAATTATCTTCGATATTTTAAGAGAAGTATTCTTAAAATTTTTAATACAAACAATTGTCAATTTATTTGTTTCACCTAAACCGAATTAAAAAGTTTTTTGGTTAGTTTTCATCATAAATGTCATATAATATAAACAAATAATAATTTGTAGCATTGTTGTTTAACAAAAAATTGTTACCTAGAAAATTTTGATTTGATTATTGTATCTTTAATAGATTATGATTATTTTCATAAAGTAGTCCAATGGCATTTAATATCCAAATATCTGATTACTTAATTAGATTTTCCAAATTATTTAATAAAGTCATTAAATCATTCATATTATCCTTATTTAATTTATCCATATTTTGTAGGGAATTATTTAAATCATTGATTTTATCAGAAATATTATTCTCCAAAGAATTTTGATTAATATCTATTTTATCAAAATTATTATTCAGCGTGTTTTGTAGTTTAATATTGTCCGTTTTTATAATATTTTGTAAATAGGAAACTTCTTTTAATAATTCATAATGTAATTTTTCATTTTTAACATTATTTTTATCAATAGTATCCTTGAGTTCTAATATGTATTTTTTATGATATTCTAAGTAATTATCTTCTTGTAAAGACAATTTTTTTCCTACAGAATCAAGAAAAAGACTATTTTGAATATTTTGATTTAATTTAATGTCCTCAAATTTATTATTTAAATTATTTTCTATTTCTAAAAAATTATAGTTTAATGATTCATTAATCCTACTATAATTTGAATCCAACATCCTTTCAATATGTCCAATTTTTTGATAAATATCCTGAAAATTTTCATGTTGTTGATAATAATTTTTATAAAATAAATAGCTGTCACTCATATTTAAAATTTTTTCCTTAATTTTTTTTATTATAGACATTTTCTTATTCCCAACTAATTATATTACATCATTTTAAAAAAAAAATCAGTAAGTAATTTTTTATTGAAATTCCCTAAGAACTCCAAAGCTCAACATATTATTTTAAATTTAATAATTTTAAGAAGATCCCATATTAGCAAGTTAATTTATTTTTAAATCATTTTAGTTTAATATTCAATTATTAAAACATTATTCGATGTTTAAAAATTTTTATCATTGAAAATATATTTTAAAAACAATTTTTGCTTTAACTGTATTAATAATATGATTTTAATAATATAA
>CAZUHM010000017.1:0-24230 GCA_964620575.1 uncultured Methanobacteriaceae archaeon
ATTCGTAGATAAACCTTCTACAAATCCACATCCTCTACAGGATGTGGTAGTTTAAGATGAATAGGTTTATATAATAAAATATTATAAGTTTTCGTCGTTAACAATATTCCCCATATTCACAACCGGTATTTTCTATTTTAACGTGATCTATGAGTGTTCCATCTTTTTTGAAGAGTTTTATTTCTCCATACCCATTTCCACCATTCCATAAACGATTGTGTAATTTTTTTCCGTTTGGTGCTTCATAGTTAATCAGCAGCATATCTTCACGTTTACAGTATAGTACTAATTCCATTCGGGAGTTTTTGTTTGATGCTTTGATATTCCATGTATGAATCTCTTCACCTTCCTGGAAGTCAAAGTCTATTTTAACGAGGTTCCAGAATCTTGCAAAATTGTATTCATACATTTTTCCTTCATGATAGAACCCTATTAAAAGTTTTCTTGGAATTTCTATTCCGAAAGCTTTTGGTCTTCCTCCTCCTGCTTCAAATGCTGAGTTTTCTAATTTTTTTCCTGTTATTAGGCTTGTAATATTACATGAGGAAATCCATAGCCATGGACTGGTAAAGTCTCCTCCCCAATTTTTGTCCGCATATCCATATGATTTTTCAGGGATTACTTCGTATTCTGTTCCATCTAGAAATATTGTGCCTTTATATTGGGTTTTTATTCCTTCAGCATGCCAGAACATTTCAAATGAATTAAGTTTTCGGAATAGTTTGCTTGCTCCATATCCTACATTGAATGTTATCTGTTTATCTATATCCAGATTCCATATGATTTCACCGGCATCACACATGTATTCTGGATGTTCCTCTGCTTCTTTTTGTGTAACTTTACAAGATCCTTCCATATGCGTTTCTGTTAATGTGCAGTTTCCTACTTTGATGTCAAGTTTATTGTCCGGACATTTGAATTCTTTCATTGAATAGAAGTTATGTATTTGTTTCGGATTTTTTCCCCATGCACCAACTTTAATCATACAGTAGGATGGTTTTTTTCCAAGTTTCTGATTAACAGGGTCCTGTCCTAATGTTGGCTTGTCTTCTGCTAATGCAGGGTTACATACAAAGTATTCTATGAAGAATGGTCTTGCTTCACCAGTTTCTTTATTATATGCTGTTAATGAATGCCACCACCAGTCATAACCTTTCTTGGCCAGTGGTCCTTTTAACATATAATAATTACGTTCAATATCGCTTTTGTTCATATACTCCCTCCGATTGATATTATTAGGTTTATGGAAAGTATTACTAATATATATTGTTTATGATGGTAAAAATAGTTCAAAATCAGATTTAAATCCCAAAAACTGAACTTATTACATAATTTGACATATGTAAAGAATTAATAAATAGATTATAATTAATTCTTAAGATATTTTTCTTCTAATTAAGAAAATGGAAATGATTTTGAAATACATTGAAAAAATTGAATCTGAAATAGAAAAATTAAAAATAATTAAAAAAACTTATTACAACCTAAATCAAATAATAAAATATGAAATACTTTATTACGGGAGGTAGTGGTCTTTTAGGTGAAAGACTTGCTACCGTATCAAAAAATAATGATGAACTAACATTAGTACATAACAGCAATCCTACTGAAAATACTGTTAAATGTGATATTACTAATGAAGCAGAAGTAAATGAATGTGTTGAACGTGAAAATCCTGATGTTATCATACACTGTGCTGCAATGACCAATGTGGATTTATGTGAAGATGAAGTTGAATCAGCTTACAAAATTAATGGTGATGGAACGGGATACCTGGCAAAAGCAGCCAATAATGTTGATGCAAAAATGATTTATGTTTCAACTGACTTTGTTTTTGATGGCTATCGTGGATACTATAAGGAAGATGATGAAGTTAATCCTTTAGGCATTTATGCTAAAAGTAAATATGAGGGTGAAGTTCAATTAGCCAAAATCTGTAACGATTGGGCTGTTGCCAGAGTAAGTGTGTTATATGGTTGGCATAAAAGAGCAAACTTTACTTCATGGGTTGTTGACCAGTTAAGACAAAAGAATGAAATAACTATTGTTACTGACCAGATTAATTCTCCGACATTAGCGGATAATGCTGCCGAAGCTATTTTTGAAATTGCCCGTCAAGACAAGAATGGTATTTTCCATACGGCAGGAAATGATGCTATCAATAGATTTGATTTTACTAGAAAAATTGCTGATGCATTTGATTTGGATGATTCATTAATCATTCCAACAGACAGTACCAAATTTGTTCAAAAAGCTCCAAGACCACGTGATTCCTCATTGAATGTTGATAAAGTAGAAAAAGAATTGGGAATGAAAATGGAAACTTGTTCTGAATCCCTTAAAAGAATGGCGGATATAGAATAATTCTTCCAAACTATTTTTTTTGAATCAAATCTTTGTTTTAGATAATTTTTTCACAGAAAACTATATATATTAAAAAATAGATATTTATTAGTAACCTTTATTTGTAAGGTTGTGTTGGTTAAAATCCATCCAAATTATAAACTATTTTTATATGCGGGGGTGGTCGAGCGGTCAAAGGCGCTAGGTTGAGGGCCTAGTGAGGTAGTCTCTTCGCGGGTTCGATTCCCGTCTCCCGCACTTCAATAAATTTTTAACTTGTTTTAATAGTAACTTTTAATTTTGAACCATCCTTTAATTCAGCTATCAAGTTTTTATCCAGATCCTTAGCAGCTTTATCACATCCAATCATCAATGTACGATCGCATGTGAAATCGCTTTTTCTGCATACCATATCTGTTGGATGAATTAAAGTTAATTTTGAAGAACCATAACCCACTATTTTATCAGAATAGTTATCTGTTTCAAGAATAAGTTCTATTTTCTTATTATCTGTTTTAATGTCTTTTTTTAATTCTTCAGGAAAATCATCCAGAGTAGTATTTGAATTTACTCCTACAATACAGTCTCCCTTAAATGTTAAAGTCTTATCTGTAGTTATTTCAAAGGTTGACTTATGTCGTGACGTTACATTTTCATGCCCTGATGCTAAAAAACTATATTCCATATACTCACCATAATATTAACTAATTATTATATTGAATAATTTAACATATTAAAATAAGTGTGATAATATGGACGAGAATAGTAATAAGGGCAATTACTGTTTAATCATTTTTGTATCGGATGATTGTGAAATTAAAATTGGTGCGAAGGGAAAAAAATCATTCAAAACGGGTTATTACGTTTATGTAGGTTCAGCATTAAATTCATTAACGAAACGTATTGAAAGACACATCTCCAGGAATAAGAAGAAACATTGGCATGCCGATTACTTATTACTTAATAAAAATGCAAAAGTTGAAGAAGTTATATACACATACTGTTCAAGAAAAATAGAATGTGAGATATCCAATGAAATAAGTAAAAATGCCATTAATTATATTGAAGAGTTTGGCTGTTCTGACTGTGAATGTGAATCACATTTATATTATTTTGATAGTTATGACGAAGCATTGAAAAGCAGCATTGACTCCTATAAAAATATTGGATATGAAGAAAATTACTGGTTTAAAAATCAATGAAAAAGAAAATTACCCTAAAAAAGAACAGGATATGCCAAATTAATGAAATTAGGCATTAAATTATTTAAACATATTTATGGAAGAATTTTTCAAACTCTTCAGGTGTCATTGGCGTTGGTGTTGAGAATGATTCATTGTTAACAATAGTGTCAACCAAGTTTCTATATGTATCTGCTTGTTCAGAATCAGGGAACATTTCAAGTACTGTGCATGCATTATATTCACTTTTCTGCACTAATTCACTTCGTGGAATGACACTTACAACTTTTGTTGAGATTAATGAAGCAAATTCCGTGACTATTTCTATTTCATCCTTCACGTTTCGGCAGTTACAGATTATTCCACCCAATTTTCCGTTTAACTTGCGAACTCCCTTAGCTATGTTATTTGCAGCATATAATGACATGTATTCTCCACTAGTAACAATATATACTTCATCAGCATATTCCTCTCTTAATGGAACACTGAAACCTCCACATACCACATCACCAAGTACATCATATATCACAAGTTCCGGATTGTTCTTGAATGCAGATAACTTGTCCAAGAGTTTCATTGCGACGATAACTCCTCTTCCAGCACATCCAACTCCAGGTTCAGGACCCCCTGCCTCCACACATAATGTATTGTTAAATCCTTCATAGATTACATCTTCAAAGAGTGGTTCTTTGTTTTCTCTTATTGTATCCAGTATGGTTGGTATTCTTTTTCCAACTAGGGTTCTTGTAGTATCTGCTTTAGGGTCACATCCTATGACAAAAGTGTCCTTATCATATGCGGCTGCCATGTTGGACACTGTAGTTGACTTTCCTATTCCACCTTTTCCATATATTGCTATTTTTTTAACCAAATAAATCACCTCATTTTGTTAATACTTTTTTGTATACGTGATCATTTTCCCGTACCGTATTTTCCAGTTTAATTCCAACAGAATCATTGCTGACCTCTTCAACATTTTGTCCATCTATCTGCATTGACGTTACTTTTTCTGTTATGCTACCTGTTTTGTTTCCCTGTATGATTATCGTATCCTCTACCTTTAACGTGTCCCACACTTTTATTTCTGCAACATTTATTTTTTTGTAGAAGTTTACAACCTGTCCTATGTCTACCTTCTTGTATGTTGCCTGATTATCAAAGCTTGTTTCCTTTGGTGTTCTGAAATAGAATCCCGTGTCGAATCCCCTGTTAAATACGGATTTTAATTCATTTAACCATTGTGGTAGTAACTTTTCTGCTGATTCTTCCCATAGCCCAGTTTCATATAACTTTATCGCATCGGAATAACATTTTGTTACTGTTGAAACATAATCCGGAGCTCTTGCTCTTCCTTCAATTTTAAAAGCATCAATTCCTGATTCAATCAGTTCAGGTATATGTTCTATCATACACATATCACGAGGACTTAGCAATCTTGTTTTTTCTATGTCATTATCCTCAGGTTGTGTCATTATGAGCTCTTTATTTTCTGTCGAATTAATTACCCATTCCTGTCTGCAGGGTTGTAAACATTCACCACAATTGGCATTTCTATCATAGAAATATGAACTTAAAAAACATCTACCAGATATTGCCACACACATTGCCCCATGTATGAATGTTTCAATTTCGATGGGAGACTTTTTCTTTATTCTCTTTATGTCTTCAAGAGATAATTCACGGGACAATACTGCCCTTGTTACTCCCAGTTCTTTGTATAACTTCAATGATTCTGTGTTTGTAACATTTGCCTGTACACTCAGATGTATCGGGATTGAATGTTTGTTTGCAACATTAATCATTCCCATGTCTGAGATAATCAGTGCATCAACATCATACTGTTCCAACTTTATTAACTGTTTCCTGTATTTTTCTATCTGATTATCAGATACTATGGTGTTTGTGCATACGTATAACTTTTTATTGTCATCATGACACTGTTTAGCTATGTCCTTAATGTCATTGAGCTCAATATTTGCTACATTTGCTCTCATGTTATAATCAGTTATTCCAACATATACACTGTCAGCATTGTTATTTAATGCCGCACTAACTGAACGTTTGTCTCTGGCAGGTGCTAATAATTCAACCATTTATATCACGTGCAAAAAATAATATTAGTATAAAAAAAGGAATATGATGTTGAATAATTATTCTTCATCATCATATAATTCTGGAGGTATGATTGTAGGATATTCTTCTGTTATACAACCTAAACAAAGGTCTTTTCGTGGTGTTCCTATTGATTCTACTAGTCCTTCAATACTTATGTATCCTATTGAATCCACACCAATTGCATCCCTAATTTCTTCATTTGTCTTGTCTACTGCTAGTAATTCTTCCTTAGTGGCCATTGCTATTCCATAGTAACATGGTGCTATAATTTCCGGACATCCTATTAATAAATGTACTTCTTTTGCTCCGGCATTTCGTATCATTTTAATAATTGTCTGTGATGTTGTACCTCTTACTACACTGTCATCGATGACAATTACTCTCTTGTCTTTAAGAACTTCACCTACAGTGTTCATTTTGAGTTTTACTGCTGTATCCCTGTCTTTTTGTGTAGGCATAATGAATGTTCTTCCAACATATCTATTTTTTATTAAACCTTCAGCATATGGTATTCCGGATTCCCTGGCATATGCCAATGTTGCAGGTATTGATGAATCAGGTACTGCTATAACCACATCAGCTTCTATTGGATATTCCTGTGCCAGACGTCTTCCCACATTTAAACGTACTTCATATACACTTTTATCAAATATTATACTGTCAGGTCTTGCAAAGTACAGGTATTCAAACATACAATTTGCACTGTGATCTGGTGTAGGCATTTTATGGCTTGTTTCAACACCATCCTTGATTTGCAATATTTCTCCTGCCTCTATGGTTCTTTCATATTCAATATCCAATGAATCAAATGCCACTGATTCTGATGCAATTACTACAAAGTCGTCACTTCTTCCCAATGCCAGTGGTTTCATTCCTAAAGGATCACGTACTGCATAGAGTACTCCATTTATTACCATAACAAGGGAATATGATCCTATTAATTTTTGGCAAGTATTTTCAATTGCTTTAATAGCATCTTTAGTTTTATTGTATTCATCAATTATCATATGACAGATTACTTCTGAATCTGTTGTTGATCTTAAGTCATGTCCTGAATTTATTAATTCTTCCCTTAGTAGCATTGAATTAACAAAATCTCCATTGTGGGCAAAAGCAATTATTATATCATCTTCATGTTCTACAAAAGGTTGACAATTTTCGACAAGAGATTCTCCGGTTGTAGAGTATCTTACATGTCCTATTCCCACATTTCCATTTAAAATGTCAATTAAATCTTTATCAAACACATCAGATACTAGTCCCATACCTACATGTGTATTAATTCGTCCTTCTTTTAAAACACTTATACCAGCAGATTCTTGTCCTCTATGCTGCAAAGTATATAATCCGGAATATATCCATGAAGCAACATCTACAGATTCTTCATAGGAGTATATGCCTACAATACCACATTTATCTTGCAAACTGTCTTGCACGTTTTTTCTCCCCATTATATACATTATAAAAAAATAGAAGTTGAAATTGTATTTTTAATTAATTATAGATTTAATTTTAACAATACTTATATTTTAGTAAGTTAAAAAATTCATCGAAAAGGATAAGAAACTGAGCTAGAAAAGGAAAAAAAGATTTTAAAGGAGGTTAAATTAATTATAAAATGTTTTTACCAACTTCTTCAGCTTGAGCTAGTTGGTCTTCTTTATCATTGATTGCTCCAGGAACATTGTTGTCTGTTAATACAACTAAATCCTGTAATTCAAATCCTAAGAATTTGAATGCTCCAAATTGAACTTCTAATGTTGATTTGAATGCTTCTGGATCAGGTGTTCCCTGAGTTATTATGAATGATACTTTTTTAGTTCCGTATGTTTCTGCAAATGGGAACTGGAAGTATGAATATAATCTGTCGATGACTAATTTCATCTGTGCATTTACGTCAAAGAAGTATACTGGTATTGCGAATATGATTCCGTCTGCTTCTTCAATTGCTTTGTAAACTTGTGTCATGTCATCGTCAATTGCACATTTTCCTTCGTGTGCTTTACAGTAGTTATCTCCCTGACAAGCTGTGATGTTTAATTTGTTTGAATCAATTAGTTCTACTTCTGCACCTTCAGCTTTTGCTACATCCAATGCTTTTTCTAATGCGATTTTTGCATTACTTACTTCTCTTGGACTTGTGTTAATTCCTAAAATTTTCATTTAAACCACTCCAATACTATTTATATAAAAAATAATATATAACTATTGTTAAGGTATTTTTTGAAAAATGTTTAAAAGAAACGACAAAAGATTAAAAAAAAGAAAAAAATGATAAATTTAACCCTATAAAAACCAATAATTCAATTCAACATAAAATAGGCTTTTACAAGCCTTTAACTGGAAAAATCTGAAATAGAACCCCCATTATTTTTTTGTTGAAAATATAAACAAGGATAGCCTAAAAATTAAGAGGAACTCCCCTGAAAGAGTGCATTTTAGTAACAATAATTAATGATTATCAACAAAAGAAATAATAGAAAATAAGGAGCAAAGAACGTGAAAGTAAATTATGAATGTGCATCCTGCATGTTACGACAATCTAGAGAAGCAATTGAACATGCAACCGATGACAAAGAAAAGAGAATGGATGCAACACTAAAAGTCTTGGAATTCATGAATCTGAACTTTAAAAAGGACAAACAGTCAAATAAATTTGGAACAGACTTACATCACATGATTATGGATGCAGTTGGAAATTATGATCCATATAAACAGTTACGAGAAGGTGGAAACCAGGTAGCTGAAAATCTGATACCACTGGTAGATGAATTAATTCAAAAAGATAACAGTTTAGAAACACTTTGCAGAATAGCCGTAGCAGGCAATGTAATAGATTTTGGATCATTAGAAGAAGATACTGACATGGAATCACTTATAAAAAGGCAAATAAAAAAGGAACCTGTTATCAATGATGTTGAAAAGTTAGATGATTCACTTAAAAAATCTAGTACAATATTATACTTAGCAGACAATGCAGGGGAAATTGTATTTGATAAATTATTGATTAAAAGAATAAAAGAGGATTACAACGTTAATATCATATTGGCCCTTAAGGAAAATCCGATATTAAATGATGCCCTGATACCTGATGCTGAAAAACTACACCTGGAAGAATATGCTACCCTCATCAGTACTGGAGCTTCCTCAGTAGGCGTTGTAGAAGAATACATATCAGATGAGCTTAAGAAATTGATAGATTCTGTGGATTTGATTATCAGTAAAGGAATGGGAAATTATGAAGGATTAACAGAGATGACAATTAAAACACCGATTTACTTCTTGTTGACAACCAAATGTAATGTTATTTCACGTGAAATTGGTGTAGCCTTAGGCAGCCCTGTAATTGTTAAAAAAATATTATCATAAAGCTAATTATAATGTTTATAAAATGCTGAAGTATAATTGGAAATAATTGTTGGATAGGTATTGTATAATCCAATCATATTTCTATTAGTAACCTTTTTATCCTTGCTCTGAGCAAATACCAGCATCATCTCTTTTTCATCCCTTATTATTAGCTGAGCAGCCGGAAGATTCATGTATTTTATTTGTGCAGGTATTTCAGATAATTCTTCTTTTAGGTTTATGTTTTTATTATTGTAGTTAAATTGTTCTACAGCCAAAATCTCCACATTTATTCCCTTTTTTAACAAATATATTATCTGTTTCTTGAATGTCTGTATTTCTGATGGAATTAAAAATCCTATACGAAGACATAACTTATCTCGTGACTTTTTCATGATGCTATAGAATTGTTGGATGATTTCATCCTTATCTTCTATAGACTCAATTGGAGTTTTTACACTAGGCAATTTACTTTCATATAACTTTGTAATGTTTTCTTCCAATTCGTCAATATCCTTGTTGATTTGTTCCTTATACTTGTATAATGTCTCTTGTGGAGGAATCATAACATATTCTATTGGTCTTCCGATTTTAACGTTTATCATTCCTTTTTCATGCAAATTTTCAAGTACAGAATAAATTTTAGATCTTGGAACGTTAGAATGTTTACTTAATTCATCTGCCTTTGCAGATACCAGTGATACCAATGAAACATATACCTTTGACTCATATTCTGTTAATCCCAACTGTTTTAATATTCTTACCATGTCTTCCATCATTTCACCATGAATATTGCTATTACTCATTTAATAAAAATATTTTTCTATTTTCACTCAAATGGTTACATATTTTTAAATATATCAAAATTATATAATATTATTAAAAAATAGGTGATATATTATGAATGATAAAATGTTCTGTTATCAATGTTCACAAACTGTAAATGCAGAAGGATGTACTGTTGCAGGAGTTTGTGGAAAAAATGAAACATTAGCAAGACTACAAGACAATTTGATATTTGCATTAAAAGGAATATCAGCATACGCATACCAAATGAGAGAATTTGGTGAAACAGATGATGAAATTAACGAATTCATAGAAAGAGGTTTATACTCCACATTAACCAACGTTAACTTTGACATTCAAAGCTTTATTAACATGGCATTAGAAGCAGGTCAAATAAACATTAAAGCTATGGACGGACTTAAAAAAGCACACATCAGCAATTATGGTGAACCAGAACCTGTTGAAGTAGAAAAAGGTGCAAGTAAAGGTCACGGTATTCTCGTAACCGGACACGACTTAAAAGTATTGGAAGAATTGTTAAAACAGACAGAAGGCAAAGGAATAAACATTTACACCCACAGTGAAATGTTAATTGCACATGCATATCCTGAACTTAAAAAATACGAACACCTGAAAGGACAATTAGGTGGACCATGGTTTGACCAAAAAGAAATTTTTGCAAAATATAACATCCCAGTACTAGTAACTACAAACTGTGGACTAATACCACTTGATTCATATGCAGATCGCATATACACATCAGGTATTGCACAATTACCTAATGCTCCTCACATAGACAATTATGATTTTTCCGACATCATTGAACAAGCATTAGAATTACCGGAACTTGAAGAAGAAGAAAAATCCACATACACAACAGGATTTGGTAAAACTACTGTATTATCACTCGCAGACACTATTAAAGAAGCAGTTCTTGGCGGAAAAATTAAACAGTTCTTCGTGATGGGTGGATGTGACACTCCATTTAACAAAGAAATGGAATATTACACTGAATTTGCAAAACAATTACCTGAAGACACTGTAATATTATGTGTAGGTTGTGGAAAATACAGATTCAACGACCTTGATTTAGGTGACATTGACGGCATTCCAAGATTAATTGATTTAGGCCAATGTAATGATGCTATTGTTGGAGCTGAAATATTAACAGCATTAACAGAACTATTTGATATGGGATTAAATGATTTACCTGTTACATTCGTATTAAGTTGGATGGAACAAAAAGCAGTTTCAATTCTTTGGAGTTTATTATCACTCGGACTTACAAACATACACATAGGTCCTGTTCTTCCTGCATGGGTAGATGAAACAATTTTAAGTGTTCTTGTTGAACAATTTGACCTTAAACTTATTTCCACCCCTGAAGAAGATATTAAAGAAATATTAGGATAATTATTATCCTAATTAATTATTTTTTTTTCTAGTTTTTTGGGTTTGTTGTCGTATTTAAAATATCTGAAAATTCAAGATCGGCTTCCCACTGATTTTTACATTCACATGTGAAATTTTCCAATTCTTCACTTATTTCTTGTTCTAGATTTGACTTGATTATTAAACTTTTGAGCTTTGCGTTGCATTTTTTACAGTTAAATGGTCCACGTCTTGTACCAAAACCTGCCGTGTCCATTATCATTGGAATGTCCACATTTCTACGTACTTCTTTTATGATTTCTATTACACTCCAAATCCATGGAGGATTATATGAACCTCTTTTCCAAAGGTAGTCCATCATTGTTCCACCATGCACTGTAGCAGGACAATATGCAAGTCGCCTTACCCCTAATTCCTTTGCATATTTTGCTGATTCGATTGTTTCGTGTATGGCCTGTTTTTCAGAGATAAGTATTGGTTTTACCAGAAGGTATGCTTTTGCTCTTACATCATATTCTTTTATTGAGTTGATTATGGATACACATCTTTCGAATGATTTGTTTGTTATTCCCTTGTTAATCTTATTTAAACGAGTATCTTCATTTGATGTTTCAAGACCTATACCAATCTCGAATATTTTATTCGGAATTAATTTTGCCAATCGAATTAATGAATCCTCATCAATATATTCAGGTTTTGATTCAACAATTACCTCTTTTATTTGGTCGTATTTGTTGAATTCATTGAATATGTAATCCTGTACTTTTTCGGGTATTTCATTTTTATTAAGAAAACTTCCAGAAACAAAGAGTTTTATTGCAACATTTTCATGTGAATCAATATCCGTCTTTTTCAACTGTTTATTCCATTCATTGTCGAAGATTTCAATCAATTGATATTCAGAGATATCCATCAGTGGAGAATCTGCAATGTAACTACACATAGTACATCCTCCACTTTTAGTAGCCCATTCACATCCGCCCGTAGGCAAAACAATGAAAATAGTGTAACCTACACAATCATACAATCTGTCTTCGTTAGCCCAACTAGCAGCATATGCCTGTAATGGCTTCTTATTCTTCTTTCTATCCCTTTTATTAATAATGTTCTCGATAGAATTTTCCCTAATCTGTTTATTAATTTCCTGAACTTTCATATACAACAACCTTAATTAAATGAACTGATAACATCTTCCAATAATTTCAAGGATTTAATCCTATCTTTACCTATAGGTGAACCAACTACAAATTCATTAATACCTAACTCTTCCATTTGTCCAACTTTTTTCTGAATATCCTCTGTTGTACCACATACACTAAATGCATCTATCATGTCAGTGGTTACAAGACTGCCCGCTGTTTTAAAATCGAACTGTCCCAATGCATCCTTAATAGCTTTAGCAGAATCCAATGGAATGTTATGTCTTTGAAGCACAACTTCAGGAGCTCCCGAGATAATAAATGCTACCACAATTCTTGACTGATTATATGCTGTTTCAACATTTTCATCCACACTACATGCAGTGTAAGCAGCAAAAGTATAATCACTAACGGATTTACCTTCTTTGCTGATTCCTTCTTTTATTAAAGGTACTGCAACTTCAAAATCTTTAGGATTTGAAGCGTTTATTAAACAGCCGTCGGCAACCTGACCTGATGCCTTTAACATCATCGGTCCTTGAGCGGCCATATATATTGGTATTTTATTTTCAATCTTTTCAATACCATTGAGATATGCCCCATTGTCTAGTTTTTCATCACATAACAGTTTACGAATGTTGACAATTGCATCTTTAACTGTTTTAACTGGTTTTTGCCATGACAATCCAAGCGTTTCCATTGTTGCCTTATCACCGGGACCTACTCCCACTATTGCTCTACCCTCAGTGATTTCATTCAGTGTTGCTGTTGCAGCAGCTATAGTCACAGGGTTTCGAATATAAGGATTTGATACTCCTGCACCCAGATTAATAGTTGATGTTTCATATCCAGATATTGCCAGTACTTCATAAACATCCCTGTTATTATAATGATCGGTTATCCAAACATTTTCAAAACCTATGTTTTCTGCTGTTTTGATTATTTCAATAATATCTTTAATAGGTTCGTTTGGAAGTAGCTCTAAACTAAATTTCAATATTATCCCCCCAAAAAAAAATGTTTAATAAATATAAAAATTTTTTAATAACTAATATTTATTATGTTAAATCATACTTCTATAATTTGTGTATGAAATGGGATAATAATTAAGAAAAATGTTTAAAAATAGATATTTAGTAAAAAATCGTTGATGTAGCACAAAATCTTTGTATTACAACATAACAATAATGATAATTGTAACACCATATTATTGAACAAATCAAAGGAATATATCAATGCTGTCAAGTTAAGATTTTCTCTCATTAGTATCCTTTATTTTATATTATAACCTATTTTTACTTTAAATTTACTATATTCCATTAGACGAAGTATACATTAAAACACTCGAAGACAAAAAACTATAAAAATTCGCAATAAAAAAAGAAATTCTACGATTACATATTATAAACAGTTGAGTGAAAATGAAATTGGTGGAATTATCACGGGAATTACATCAATATATTCATTGGACCAGAAGATTCAAGGTATGTTAAGCTTTGATGATGATTCATTTATACAGGAGCATAAACAGTTAACTGATATTGTTCATAGTAACGATTCACGTATCTTTATGCAAATAGCAATAGTCGACATTCTTAGCATGTATCTTGATGATAGTATAAACAATTTTACCAAGTATGAAATAGGAGATATTGTCAGCTTATTTACAAATGCAAGTATAAGGGCACAGAATGCAGGTTATGATGGAGTTCAGTTACATGCAGCTCATTTTTTCTTTTTAAGTAAATTTATCAGTCCATTATATAATAATAGAACTGATGAATATGGTGGTTCAAACAAATACAGGTCAAGGATATTAGTTGAAATATTAAATGATATTAAAAAACACACAAATGATGATTTCATTGTTTTAATTAAGATTAATGCATCTGACTTCATGCATGGTGGCTTGGAAATAGAGGACTGTGTTGAAATATGCCAATTGCTTGATGAAAATAATATTGACGCCATTGAAGTCAGTGCAAATAACACGTCCAGAATTAATATAAAGGCGGGAGTTAATGAAGCATATTTTAGGGAATATGGTGAAATAATCAGTTCATATGTAGACTGTCCCGTTATATTAGTTGGTGGTCATAGAAGTATTGACTGTATGAATGAATTGCTTAATACTACGGATATTGAATATTTGTCATTATCCAGACCTTTAATTTGTGATCCTGAGCTTATTAAAAGATGGCATAGTGGAGATGTTAAGAATTCAAGGTGCATTTCATGTAATCGCTGTTATAACACCCCTTATCATCAATGCTATTTAAATTTATAACAACTATCTTTTTTTGTGTGGATTGTTATGTTGAACTTACTTAAGATATTTATATCACCCCTTTAATATTATTACTATAAGTTATAAAAAAATTATATTTTTTGAGGTGAATTAGGAATGCATTTCACTGGAAACATATACAGACCACCATTAGAAGCCAACACACCACTATTGGAAATAACTTACGGGTGCTCATGGAACCAATGTTACTTCTGCAGTATGTACCGTAACACAAAATTTGGAACATCCCCAATAGAAGATATAGAATCCGATTTAAAAGAATTAAAGAAATATTCCCCAGAAATAGAAAGAATATTTCTAGTAAACGGGGATGCATTAACATTACCCTATGAAAAATTAACGATAATCAGCAAATTAATCCACAAATACTTACCGAACATTAAAACAATATCATGTTATGCTTCAATAAGAAATATCAGAACAAAAACAGTAGAAGAATTAAAAAAATTGCATGAAGAAGGATTCGATGAGTTTTACATAGGACTGGAAACAGCAAACGATTATGCTCTCAAACTAATGAATAAGGGATATACCTCTGAAGAAGAACAGGAATGTCTATTAAAATTAGAACAGGCCGATATCAGTTATAACGCTATTGTAATGTTTGGAATTACCGGACGTGGATGCAGTAAAGAACACATAATTGAAACAACACAGCTATTAAACAGATACAAGCCCAAAGTAATATTATCAATGTCAACCAGTGTTCAAAAACAAACCCCACTGGAAAAATATCGTGTAGAAGGAATATATGAAGAATTAACTGAACGTGAAATGATAGAAGAAGAATTATTATTCCTCAAAGAATGGAAATGGAGGATAATTGCCTATACTTCGGCAGTCATCCATATAATCTGATGAACATAACTAATTATTTTATAAATAAAGAAAACATGATAAACAAAATAGAAAATAAAGTTCAACAAATAGACAAAGAAAACCCAGGACTTTTAGATAGGGTATTAAGCAGAGGATCATTATAAACATGAAAAAATTGGTGATAAAAAATGCATAAAACAGGAGAATTTTATAGACCACCAACAGAAGCAGATACTCCCCTACTTGAAGTAACATACGGTTGCGCATGGAATAAATGTTCCTTTTGTAACATGTATCAGAAAACAAAGTTTGGAGTATCACCCCTTAAAGACATTAAAGAAGATTTAGAAGAATTAAAAACTCATAATCCAGAGGGTATCGAAAGAATATTCATAACAAATGGTGATAGCTTTATATTACCAACAGAAAATCTGATAAAAATTTCGGAATTAATACAGAAATATTTTCCAGATATAAAAACGATATCATCCTATGCATCAATAAACAGCATTAAAGAAAAGTCTGAAGAAGAATTAAAAAAAATAAGTGACTATCATTATAACGATTTATATATTGGCCTTGAAAGCGGATGTGACAAAGTATTAAAACTATTGAATAAAGGATTTGACAAGCATGAAGAAAAATCTTCATTACAAAAATTAGAGGATGCCGGCATTGATTACAATGCATTAATCATGTTGGGAGCTGGAGGACATGAATATTCAAAACAGCACATAAAAGAAAGCGTTCAACTTGTAAACAGATATAAACCTAAAATATTATCCTTATTATCAACAACAATTAATGAAAATACCGTCCTGAATGAAATGGTAAAGGAAGGATCATTTACTCCCTTAACAGAAAAGGAAATGATTGAGGAGGAATTATTATTCTTAAAAACTGTTGAATTCGATGATGAAGCATACTTCTTTGGAAATCATGTTTTCAACACCATATCAGCTACAGGTTATTTTAAACATAAAGATTTTATAATAGATTATATTGAAGAAGAATATAACCGTTTAATGAGCGAAAAAGAAGAAATGATGAACAGTGTTTTCAATACTTACCCTAAAAAAAGAGGCGGATTTCTATTCATATAACAAATCAATTATCCAAAGGTTTTATACCATTTGAAACTATTATTTGTTGAATTCTTCCAGAATCAATAATATTAAATATTTCTTCAACAAACTACTATATGGATTAAAATTATCGAAATTTAAACGTAATAACATTTGAATCACCAATAATATGTTTATTAAATGTTTTATTTGAATATTTCAATAATAAAAACCTTTAATCAAAATCCAAGTAAAAAACAAATGTATTATTTTTAAACAAAATTAATTAAATTTTAATAATAAAAAATAAACGTTTATACGTCGTTAAAATATAACTTATTTTCTAGACCCCTAAAGGTAATTTATAGTAATAAAAAATTAATCATTATTGGGAGTTGTCACACACTCTCACTAAAAAATCAGTAAAAAAAATTTTAAAAAAAAAGGATAATTGGAATTAATTCCAATATTTAGAAGTAACATTCGATATATCTTTTTACAGTAGTACTCTTGTACCAGTTAACTATGTTTCCAAATGTATTTCTGTTGGAAGTTGTATCACATGAATACCATTTACCATTCACGTATACTTCTACCCATACGTGACCTATTACTAGACCACTTGTGAAATAACATGTAGCATGACAGTATCTTGCTGGTAAGAGTGCTGTACGATACATACCGAGTAACAAATGCCCTTGGTCAACACAATTTCCATATCCTTGAGTGAGTGTTTTAATTGCTCCGTATCTAGTGTTCATATAACCGCTATAATCTGTCTTATCATTCACATAATCAAATATTGCTTTTGCCTGATTATAAAGACCAGTTACTCCGGAAGTTGCAGCTTTAACAGCATTTTTCAATGTTGTAGAATTGACGTATGCATTCTTAGCTGACACCAAGTATTGTTCATAACCACTTGGAACTTCATTAGTAGAAGTATATGAACTTGAACTAGAACTTGAACTAGAACTTGAAGTATTAATTTTCAATATAGTTACATAATTTGGAAGTCGTCCATTTTTATAAACGAAATTTACCATTTTAGCAAAGAAATATACTGAATCATCAAAACTCAAAGATACGTTTGAATTCGTTTTAATTGAATTTTGTGCCTTACCATTTTTAATATATGAATCAACTACTTTTGTTGCAAGATCAATGTAATCTTCCTTATAAACATTAATATCATAACCTGTAGTTTTTGCAGATGATGATGGGGTTGAAAAACCACCAGTGTAGAATGAAGTATTATAAGAAACTGCCTGAGCTAATAAATACACATAATCTGCTAAAGAAACATTCACACCACCAATAGTTACATAACTAGGTAATTTATTGTACTTTAATATGTAATTATGTGTCTGATTAGCCTCTTTAAGAATTTGATTATAAGTAAATTTTGATACTGTGTTATTAGTTACTCTTAAGTATGAGTTAACTCTTAAAGAGTTCAATGAATTTGAACCACCATATACAGTTTGAATTACATGTGTTCCTACTTTTAAATTATTTACCTTATACTCATAGGTAGCTTTGTTGCCAGTTACATTTACTGTCGCAATCGTTTTTCCATCCACTTTGAATGAAACTTTTCCTGATGCGTTAAGATTGCCTAACTTGGATAATACTGCTTTTAACGTAATAGTATCCCCAGTTTTTACAAAAGTGATAGTATCCTGTTTAATTTTTGGTGTAATTTTTGTAACTACCAACTTACCTGTTGATTCGTTGTAAAAGGTAGTCGTTGATTCTCCTATTTTAACAATTAAGGAATATGTTGCAGCTTTAACTGGAAGAATATATGAAATAGAAGCAACACCTTTTTCAACTCTGGTTGAACCTATTGTCTTCCCGTTCAGTTTAAAAACTGCTTTTTGACCATCTGCCAAAGTTCCGTTTGCATATCTAACAATAGCTTTAATAGTTTGCTCGGATGCTGCAGAACCATTTACTGATATTAAGGCCACCCTCACTCTCTGTCTTTGAACTTCGAAATTGACATTCTTAATTTTAGACGATGAAGTTGATGTTTCACCCACAATAATTGTCATGGTATATTTTTTTGCAGACATTAATGGAACATCATATGTATACTTAATGATTCCATTAGAAACCCTTGTGTGTGCTATTGTCTTATTGTTAATTTTTATAGCAACTTTGGCATTGTTAAGATTTCCACCACTGGTATACTTAACTGTTGCATTGATTTGAACCTGCTGATTTGCATATGTTGTAATTGAATCCGCATATATTTCAATACTTTTCTTTGTTGAAGTATTTGTTGCTGTTTTAGTAGCTGTTTTAGTAGTACTTGACTTAACTATTGTATTTGTGTTAGTGGTAGAATTTACATTTGTTATAGTTTCATATTCATTGCTTACTTTATTTTCTATAGAATTTGATTCTATATTGGTAACACTCTTAGCTTGATTATTAGCTACACTCTGATAACTAGTACTGTTAGTTGTTGTACTGTCTGTATGGGTATCTGTAGCTGAAACTACCGATACACTAAGAAGAATAGCAACTAAGAGAACCAAAATCAAACTTCTCTTAATCTTACCGCCTCCTATAATAAGTCATGAAAAACTATCTTTGAAAATGTAGTTTTTTGTAGAATATATTTTAATATGATTTTTTTTATATCCTGACTTATTTTGATAGTAATCAATTTTTTTAAAAATTAATAAGCTATGAAAATAAGAATCTATAAAATTCTTATAAGATACATATTTCTTTTTATAAGTATTTAAATATATAGTAAAAACATTTAAATATTTGAATATATAATGAAAAATATTTTAAAAAAAAGGAATATAGATTAGGAGTTTAAATAATTTTTTACATGATAACTTTCTGGAAAACTTTAGTATTCAAAGCGGTTAAATAGTTTAGACAAAATATTCATCTCTTGCATCCACCATTGCCTTTATATTATATAATGGTGTTTCTGCAGCAATATTGCAACTTGGTCCCAGTATATCAACTTTTTTGTCAAAACATTTCTTAGATTCTTCTTTGATTTCATCCACACCTTTCATTAACAATGTTTCACCTATTGCAAGATTTCCGCATATTACACTATTACTTCCAATATTTTCCTTGACTTGCCGTATGTGAGCTATATCTACTTCCTGTGATATGCTTAATCCTTCATAGCCACATGAAAGCATGTTTTCCAGGTTGGAATTTGTATCTCCACATATATGTAATACTCCAGGAACGTCCATTGTATTTGATAGTTCCATAAGGTACGGTTGTACCAAGTCAGCAAATAGGTTTGGCTTAACTATACGTGCTGTTGAACTTGGATCATTGACCACTATGCTATCTACTCCAATGTCCTGATAGAATTTTATCTCTTCAATTAGTTTTTTGTTAATTTCTTCCAGGGCATCGTCTATTTCTATGTAATCTGAGTTTAACATTTTAATTATTTTTCCAAGATCTACTAAATCTGTAAGTAATGTGAATGCACCCGTTATTTCTCCTATTATTGGTACATTCTTATCATCATATTTTTCATGTAATATTTTCGCAGCTTTTTCAATTACCGGAAACTGTCCTCTGCATATATAATCTGATGGTATTTCAATATCTTCCGGTGAATCAAATGGTGCTTCTGTGACAACGGGTGTTATTTTACCGTCCTGTCTTTCAAATATATATCCCAGTGATTCGACTTCAAACCATAAGTCCAATGGTATTGTTATTCCTTCAATTCCTGTGTAATCATATAACAATCCTGCTACTTGTGCCATTTTCTCGGCATCATGGTTTGCTTCGTCAAATGTTGTGTTTGCCTTTGTAAGTAATTCCGTTGTTAATACGGATGGAAATGCAGTGACGGGAGTTTTTTCATTTTCTTTTCCTTGTAATGTATTGATTAAATTCTCTTTGATATCCATACGAAACACCTTTTATCTGTTTGATATATTGACTGTCTGATTTTAATGATTTAAGATATTTATCTATTATCTATATAATTATTCTGATTTTTATTTTATTTAATTTGTTAACGATAAATGCTTTTTAGTTATCACGTGATGAACAGTAAATAGTTTAAACACCAAACTTAATAATAACAATGTTAATATAATTATATTGAATACGAAAATGAAATATTATAATATAAAGACAAAAAGATACTAAGGTTGAAATAAAATGAACAAAACAACAAAAATATTAACAATTCAAGACTTATCCTGCTATGGACAATGTTCCATTACTGTAGCATTACCTGTAATTTCAGCATTTGAAATAGAAACAGCAGTTCTACCCTCAGCAGTACTGTCCACACACACATCCGGATTTACAGATTACACTTTCCGAGACTTAACAGAAGACCTCCCTCCAATAAAGGAACACTGGGAGAAAGAGGGAATATACTTTGATGCAATATACACAGGATACATAGGATCCATAAAACAACTAGATTACATTAAAGAAATAATAGACTCAAGACTAAAACCCGGAGGGCAGGTATTTGTTGACCCAGCAATGGCAGACTATGGAGAATTCTACTACGGATTTGACCAAAACTTCGCAGATAAAATGGGAGAATTATGCAAACAGGGAGATTTCATATTACCAAACACTACAGAAGCATGTTATATATTACACAGAGAATGGAAACCTAACTTCACAAAAGAAGAAATGATAGAAATTGCAAAAGAACTATCAGCATTCACCAAAAGATATGTGATTCTGAAAGGAGATAACCATAAAGAAAATGAACTGGGAATGCTGGTTTTGGATAAAAAGGAAAACACGTTAGAAATAGTCTATAATGAAAAAGTAGATTACCTTACTCATGGAACAGGGGACGTATTTGCATCAGCATTTGTAGGTTCATCAGTAATTGGTAAATCACCAACATCTTCTGCAAAAATTGCCGGAGAATTTACGAAAAAAGCAATAGAAGAAACCATCAAAGATCCGACACATACCTATGGAGTTAAATTTGAAAAAATAATCCCCCAATTACCTGGATTGTTAAATTCATTCGAATAAATAATCCATTTCTCTTTTTTTGATTTTGATATAAATCATTAATAGTTAAAGATTAATAACCTAAATGAAATATATTGAATATCATGGAAATAAAAAAAGTGCTGATATTAATTGTTGGTCTGATGTGTATATTAAGCATAAGCAATTACTTTTTAGTACCGGAAAACCATGAAAAAATAATAACTATCAATGAAGTCGAATTAACAGTACCTAACAACAATTTCACTGTAACAAACACGACGGAACATTACAGTTTCTATGAAGATATGGATTCAGGTGTAAAAATATATGTATTTGATAGTCAGGAAACCAACATTATAGATGCGAAAGAAATGTTTAACTTCCTCTCGGTAAGAGATATTAATCAACTGGAAGTAGTAACAATCCAAGAAAAAAACTATACATTTAACTATTCAAGCTCATTAAATGAATACACATATCTATTGAATAAAGAAAACATAAACATGTTCATTATAACAAAAAATAAAGAAGATATGACTAGAATAATTAAAGAAATGAAAATAAAAAATGAAAATAGAAATGAAAGTAACGACACTAAAAATAATCAGGAAAAGATAATTGAAAATACTGTTAATAACCACCCAAAATAACCTCCCCCAATATTTACTTCAAAAAAAGTATTCATCCATTAATTTATATGAATTAGATTTAATCATTAGAACTGACTATTACTTAATTGATTTATGAAAAAATTAATTGAAAAACAAGTTAACTGTTAAAAATAACAAAAACATATTATGATTTTAATAATAAAGAAAAATAACCACAGATACTATCAAAAAGTATATATACAACTTTCCACATAGATTATATTGTACTTGCAAAGTACTCAGTTAGCTCCGTAGGGTAGTGGCAATCCTCCCGGTCTTTGGAACCGGGGACAGCGGTTCGACTCCGCTCGGAGCTACTAATTTTTTATAACTAATTTTGAATAGATTTTTATAAGATATATTACATAATTTTACATATTGATATTAGGGGTTTAGATTATGCCTTACGAAGATCCTATTAAAGAATATTTGGATGAAGATCCTGAAAGAAGAGTGAAATTATTTTATATTTATACTAGAATAATGATTATATCAACGTTCTTAATTGCTTTCGGGGTAATTATGTATATTTTAATTAGTTTTAATGTTATCTGATTAAATTATTGAATTATAAACTTTTTTTCTTATTATTTCTGCTTTACTCATAGCATTTTCCAGAATTCTGTCTGATACAATTATCGTTGATATTGGATGTCCTTTTTTTATTAATTCATTTTTGTTTGATATGTCATGAATGTATTCCTGTTTTTTTAGATTGTATTTTGCATCTTCATAGGAATAAGGTATTAATTTTACTGTGAAGTTATTTAAAGATGGAATTTCTACCTTTTCATCATTACATGAATCAATGTGTGCTTTTGCGAGGTTCATGTTAAAGCTATTTTCTATACATTCAAATGTGCCCTGGATTCTTGGATTCACTTCTATTACGTATACATTGTTGTTATGTAATATGAAGTCTATTCCATTTGAACCGAGCAACTTGTACATTTTTGATATCTTGGTAGATATGTTAATTAATTTCGGGTTTGAATTGATTAGTGGAGTTATGTTTCCACAGTACATGTACTGTTCTGCTCCGAGCATATGTGATCCTATTATCTGATCACTGGTGGTTACCATATCTATTTCATGATTTTTGTATGATAGGAATGAACTGCTAACATTGTTTCCTTCTATGTGTTCCTGCAGTAGGAATGATTCGTCCATATCTGCTTCATCGGAGAAATCTTTTATTCCTATTCCTCCGGTTCCGGTAACTGGTTTTATTATGTATCTGGTTTCTGGTGAGTTTTTTATTATTTCCCGTGCTTCCTGTATTGTTTCTAGTTTGTATGTTTTCGGCATGAGGAAGTTTTTATGTAATTTTTTATACATCTGATACTTGTCGGTGATATGTTTTGTATTTTGATTTCCTAGTATTTTTTTATTAGGAAATCTATCTGTGTTGACATCACTTGTGAATATTATATAATCTACTTCATTTGCATAGTTTAACGCTAAATCTTCTAAGGTTTTCATGTTGAAGTTATCAAAATATTGTGGCACTATTAATTTATCTACATAGTTTTTTTGATCTTCCAATTCGAAAAAACTGGTAGCATATACTGTATAACCTAACTGTTTTAATGATTTTGAAATTGCCCTAGTATTTGAGCCAACTAATAGAAATATGGTAATAATAATACAACCTTAAATTTATAGAAAAATAATTTTTGTTAATAAATAAAATTAGTTATTTGTATAATATAACTGTTTGTAAAAATAGTTGGTGTTTAAAATATGAAAAGGTTTAAAAAAGAATAATTATGGAAAAAATACCTATAATTATTCAGCTTCGCCTGCATCCATGTTACGTTTAATAACTTTAAGTTGCACGAATTGTTCCCTTTCCATTTCCTCTAAACGCATTTCAATAAATGAAATAGTGTTGTTAATACGAGGAATCATGACGTGTTCTAGAGCGTTTACTCTACGTTTTGTTGCTTCAACTTCTTTTGCTAACATGATAATTGTTTTTTCGATTTCTCCGAGTTCAATGATGATTTTAATGGATTCTTCGAATTCTTTAGCAGCAATATCCAAGTTTGCTGAAGTTCCAGCAAAACCATAACCTCTGCTAATTAAATCATTATGTGTAGCTT
>CAZUHM010000018.1:0-22441 GCA_964620575.1 uncultured Methanobacteriaceae archaeon
ATAATTTACTTGAAAAGTGGTTAAGAAAAAATGATTTTTCCTTATTTTTAATTTTTATTGAAAAATTTTTAACTAAGTTTAAATCCTTATTTTATATTTATTTCAAGTAATTATGGGTATTTTTGCGTATATGGAATATACAATTAAGTATTTGATTTTATAGTTTATATAATTATTTATCTACGGAAAATCATACTTATTGAAATATTTATATTAATCTATCTGAAAGCATTATTTATAGAAAATATTGCATAAAGTATGATTAATTTTATTAAAATTAGTCCATTTGGAAAAGAAAAAAAGCACAATAATCAGCATAAAAATAGACAAATTTAAATATTTAAATAAATTCATTAAACAAAAAAAATAAACACATGACAAAAATGGAGCAATATGAAAAAACTAGAGACATAATACACAAAATGAAACTCCAACAAAACTACTTTAACATATAGACCATAAAGTTAAATTTAAAATATGACATGAATACTTGAAAAAAAGATTAAACAGAGAGAACAATATAATTCTCTCATAATACAAACAGATTAACTAATGACAGTGTATGTTGTCGTATTAGTTACCGAAGCATAATAAGTTGTTCCGGCATAGTATGCAACAACATTCTTAACACCGGTAGATACCGTATTAAGTTTGAAGTTATAGTTACCATACTGACTGGTAACTACAGTAAATTTATGACCGTTAACAGTTAACTGTATTGTAGCATTAGGAATGTTATAACCACGTACTGTTAACTTACCATAAACAGATACATTGTTTCCATTCTTAACAGTTTTACTTGCACCCAAGGTTAATACACTCACCTTCTTGTTAGCAATATATGTTGTATTGTTAGTTGATGAAGCATAAACATAGGTTCCTGCATAGTATGCTGTAATTGTATTGTTTCCTGCTGTTAAACTGGATACCTTAAGGTTGTAGTTACCATACTGGCTGGTAGTGACATTGTACTGTTTACCATCAACAGTAACGGTAATCCTGGCATATGCAACATTGAAACCACGTACAGTCAACTTACCATAAACTGATATCTGATCTCCAACATAAGCACTCTTGGTACTTCCAATAGTTAAAACACTGGTTTTCATGTTGGACATGAATGTTGTCCTGTTGATAGCTGTAGAATATGTTTTTGTTCCAGCATAGTATGCAGTGATTGTTCTGTTACCGGACTGACTAGTGTTGACCTTAAGGTTGTAGTTTCCATACTGGCTGGTAGTGACATTGTACTGATTACCATCAACAGTAACGGTAATTGGAGCATATGCAACATTGAAACCACGTACAGTCAACTTACCGTATACAGATATCTGATCTCCAACATAAGCACTCTTGGAACTTCCCAGTGTTAAGTAGCTGACTTTTTGTACGGCATTGAATGTGGTTGTTGCAATGTTGGAATTGTAAGAATCCGTTCCGTCATAAGTAACTGTAATAGTTTTGGTTCCCTCTTCCTGATTATTAATTTTCAGGTTATAGTTTCCATACTGACTGGTTGTAACGTTATATGTTGTTCCTTCAACACTTATTTTTAACATTGCATATGGAATGTTTTGACCATCACCTGTTAATTTACCATAAATGGATACTTTGTCACCAACATATACAGTTTTAGTACTTCCAACGGTAAGTATAGTGTTCTTTTCCGTTAAAACATCACATACTGCAGTGGCATCAGCACGGTCCAAGTAAGTATTACCTGCAAAGCTTGCAACAATAGTGTTATTACCTGCCCTTGTAGCTGTCACTTCCAGCTGGTAGTAACCATAATCATCCGTAACAACTGTATATTCCTCACCTGCTACTGTTACAGTAACCTCTTCAAATGCAATGTCATCTTCATCAGATCTTAATCTACCAGTAATGTTGATTTTTTCTCCTTCATAAACACTTTCTGTACAGTTAACCGTAATCTGAACAGGATATGTTACAAAGTATGCTGTTGAATTAGAACTTGGCAGGTTTTCAATATTACCATCATATATGTACTCCACAATTATGGAACCGATATCTGATGCAACATGACTTACTGAGAAATATCCGTCATTGTCTGTTGTAACCTGATATTCATCAGAATAGTCTACTATTATGAAAATATTTTCTCCGCCCAATCCAACATCAGCACCAACTAACCTACCGGTAATATTTGCAGGAGTGCCAACAACAACATTGTCTATTTCATCACATTCAATGATTGTTTCTCTTTGAATGTAAAAACTGACAGATTCTGTTGCCGGAAGATATTCATCATTACCATCATAGGTTAATGTTAAATTGTTTAAATCAAGAACGTCTGCTTTGAAACTAACTACAAATCCGCCAGTCTCATCAGTTTCGTAATTGAATGTTTGATTGTTGTTAAGTACAGCTTTTACTGGACTGTTAGCTATTGGCTGTGCTTCATCACCTAATAAACTATATTCCAATGTTATAGTTTTCTGATAGATAAACTCTTCAACATCAATATCGTTTTCCAGATCAAAGTAGGAATCCTTTAATTCAGATTCATCCATCTTTGAAGATTTATCCTTCAATGATGACTTTGTTATTGTATCTGTAGAATTAACTAGATTATTGTTTGACAAATCCGTTTGAATATTTTGAGTATTGGTTTTTATATTATCATCAGCTGCTTTCTGGGATACAAGTGTCTGAGTACCAGTATCCTGTGATGTGCTTACATCAGCTGCATCATTAACATCACCTGCACTGACTGTTGCAACACCAAGCATTAAAAACAATAATGTTAAAAACAGTAATGATAATTTAACATGTTTATTATTCATTTTTTCTCCCTTATTTTTATATGAAAAAGAAATATTAGAAAATTTTATTATTTTCATAATATTTAGTTAAACATAATTTTTATTAAAACAAATATAAAAAGATATATTTTTTATAGGGGATATGAATTTGAAAAATGGTAAAAAAGTAAATTAAATTATAAAAAAAATAAAAAAAAAGATGAAAAATAACGTTTACATCTATCCATACCAATAATTATACCTTTCTTCTTCTGTCATTGGACAGTACGTTATCTCTACTTTATATGGGGTATAACCAGTAATTAAGTTAGTGGATGTAAATGTCAAATAATCTGCATAGGCAGTTCTAGTAATTATATTACCATAACTATTTTTGAAATAAAATTTAGATTGTATTACTTTATTTTTTGGAGAATAATCCAATCCTCTTACTTCTATTCCCGCATAAACACCAGGAGTATCTTGTCCAAAATAAGTAGAGTAATATGCTACAAAAGGATCACCATCAATATATTTAACAGTCCAATCACTAGAAGAACCAATAGATAAGGTAACAACTTTGTATTTTTGTTGAACATTAACATATGTTGATGCACTGTCACTAGTATAAATGTTTGTTCCGGCATAACTGGCTGTTATTGTATTATAACCTTCATAATATGTTGGAACTGTTATCTTATAGTTTCCATATTTACTGGTTGTTGCTGTGTATGTGTCTCCTTCAACATCTATTGTAACAGTTTTATATGCCAGTCCTATTCCACGAGCTGACAACTTACCATATATGGATATACTGTCTCCCAGGTTTACACTACTGGTACTGCCTACAGTGATAGTGGTAACCTTTTTATTTGCCTGGAAATATGTTGTAGCATTGTCACTTGCATAAATATAAGTTCCAGCATAATTGACTGTTATATCATTATGCCCTTGATAATTTGCTGTAACTTTAATGTTATAGTTTCCGTATTTACTGGTTGTTACGTAGTATTTTTTTCCTTCAACATCTATTGTAACTGATTTATATGCAAGACCTATACCTCGAGCAGAAAGTTTACCATATACGCTTACAGTATCTCCTACATATACGCTCTTGGTACTTCCCACTGTTAGGTTGGTTATTTTCTTGTTTGATTGGAATGTTGTTGTATTGTATACTGAATTGGAATTGTTATCTGTATATTTTACTGTTAGTGTTTTTGTTCCTGATGTGGATGGTGTTACTTTAAGATTGTAATTACCGTACTTGCTGGTATACGTCGTGTATGTTGTATAGTCTAGGGTAACTGTAACTTTAGCATTTGCCACGTTTTTTCCTTTTGATGTGAGTTTTCCATATACTGATACTTTATCTCCTACATAGACAGTTTTAGTACTGCCTATTGTTATCACATTTTTATTGTTTGCTGTGAAGTATGTGGAAGCTGTATCGTATGTATATACATCTGATCCATAATATGTTGCTGTTACATAGTTGTAACCCTCATTTAGAGCTGTTACTTTAATGTTATAGTTTCCGTACTTACTTGTTGTTACATTGTATAGTTTTCCGTCGACATCAATTTTGACATTTTTATATGCAAGTCCTATTCCACGTGCTGATAGTTTACCATAGATTGATAGTTTATCACCTACGTATGTACTTTTAGTACAGCCTATTGTTAGGTTACTTGTTTTTTTGTTTACATTGAATGTTGTTGATGCACTTGAGCTGTAATAGCTGCTAGATCCATAGTAATATGCAGATATATAATTTGTTCCTACTTCACTGCATTTTATAGTCAACTTATAATCACCATATGCATTTGTTGTAACATAATAGCAATCATTGTTTACATCTATTTCAACAGTACTATATGGAATTCTAGAGGAATATGAGGATAATCTACCATAGATGGATACTGTATCACCCACATAAACTGATTTTGTAGAACCTACTGTTAATGTACTGTAGGATTTATATGTGTATTCCTTGTTACCTGTTTTATTATTTTTTGTGATGGATTTCGTTAGAACACTTGTAGTATCATAGTTTTCTTTGGTTGTAGTGTCTATCGAATCATCATAGTTATACATTTGTTCATTGTTCTTTTCCAGACTGTAATCATTTCCCGTTTTTTCATCCAATGCAACTGACTGTGTATTGGAATTATCCGATACAGAAGTCGATTCATTAGTATCTGTTGCACTGACAGCTGTAATGGCAAGCGTTACCATCAGCAAGGTCAAAAACAGGAATAATGATCTTATTTGCTTTTTATTCATTTTAATCAATATGAATACTATTTTTAGTTAAAAATTCTAATCTCATAATAAAATTGTATCATTTAATTAGAGTTAGATAAGAAGTGCTTTATTGTATCAAATATAAATAGGTATGGCTTTTACAATAATTTAATTTAGAGAAATTGTTAGATATTAAACAATTATATTAGATTTGATTTGAAATAACCTATCTTTTTAGAAAAGAGTAATACCTATTAAAAAAGTAAAAAAAGATGAATGACAAGATTAATATCTTGTCTTGAAAAGTAATTTTTTTGATTATTTTATTCTGGTGTCTTGATAGAACTCTGCTCCACATTTGTTACAGAAGCCTTCATCTCCCATATAAATTATATGTCCTCCACAATTTAAATGGGTGAAATATTTGCTACCTTCATGAACTACTTCACCATATACTAGATTAGCTTGTTGTACTGAGAAAGTAGATGTTTTAGAAACTGAACTATAAATGGAATCTCCACCATAATAGGCTGTTATTTTATTTGTCCCAACTTTGTTAAATTCATACCAAATATAGTAAAATCCGTCTTTACTGGTTGTTGGATAATATACTTTATCATTTATAGTTAATTTGACAGTTTTATACTTTAAAGCATTTCCATATTCATCATATAAGTAACCATCAATATGCCATTCATCTCCACAAATAGGATTACCTACATCATTAATTGTTATATAAGTAGTTACACCCTTTACCTGGAAAGTTTTAGTTGCTGATGATGAATCATAGTAACTGTTACCATTAAATGTAGCTTTAACGTTGTTCGTTCCTACTTTGGTAGATTTATAGTAATAAGTGAATTTACCATAGTAATCCGTGCTTGTAGAATAAGAGTTTCCATTAATGTTCAAGTTAATGGTATAATATTGTAGAGCTTTTCCATTATTATCTTTAAGTATACCTGATATTGTTGAATAAGAAGAATATTTAACAGTTGGTATATCATATAATGTAATTACTGTTTTTTTATTCATTGCATTGAATGATGTTGATGCACTGTCACTAGTATAAATGTTTGTTCCAGCATAACTGGCCATTATTGTATTATAACCTTCATAATATGTTGGAACTGTTATCTTATAGTTTCCATATTTACTGGTTGTTGCTGTGTATGTGTCTCCTTCAACATCTATTGTAACAGTTTTATATGCCAGTCCTATTCCACGGGCTGACAACTTACCATATATAGATATGCTGTCTCCCAGGTTTACACTACTGGTACTGCCTACAGTGATTGTGGTAACCTTTTTATTTGCCTGGAAATATGTTGTAGTGCTGTCACTTGCATAAATGTTTGTTCCGGCATAGGTTGCGGTTATTGTATTATATCCTTGATTATTTGCCACTACTTTAAGATTGTAATTTCCGTATTTGCTGGTTGTTGTGTAGTATTTTACTCCTTTTACATCTATTGTAACATTTTTGTATGCTAATGCTATTCCACGGGCTGATAATTTACCATATACTGATACTTTATCTCCTACATATACACTTTTTGTACTGCCTACTGTTATTTCTGTTATTTTCTTATTGGACTGGTATGTTGTCTGATTAGTTGACTTTGCATAGATGTTTGTTCCCATATAGTTTACTGTGACTGTTTTTGTACCATCTGTTTGACTTGACACTTTCAGGTTGTAGTTACCATACTTGCTGGTGGTCGCATCATATTTCTTTCCATCTACTGTCACTGTTATTTTTGCATAGGCAAGTGCTATTCCACGGGCTGTTAACTTACCGTATACGGATACTGAATCTCCCACATATGCGGATTTTGTTGAACCGACTGTTATGACTGTTGTTTTCTTATTTGACTGGTATGTTGTGGATGCCTGACTACTATAATAGTCTGTTGATCCGGCGTATTTTGCCGTTATTGTCTTTGTTCCTGATGTGCTGGTGGATACTTTAAGATTATAGTTTCCATATTTGCTGGTTGTCACGTAGTAATTTTTATTATCTACTGTTACTGTTATTTTAGCATTTGCTATATTAATTGAGTTTGAGGAGAGTTTTCCGTATACTGATACATTGTCTCCTACATAGGCGGATTTGGTTGATCCTATCGTCAATGTACTGTATCTTTTATATGTTGCTTCTTTACTTGTTGTTTCATTCTTCTTTTCCAGTGATTTCATCCGTACACTTGTAGTATCTTCATTGACTTTGGTTTTAGTGTCTGACGAATCATCTTGCTTATACATTTGTTCATTGTTCTTTTCCAGACTGTAATCATAACCTGTTTTTTCATCCAATGCAACTGATTGTGTATTGGAATTATCCGATACACTTGTAGTGTCATTAGTATCTGCTGCACTGACTGCTGTTATGGCAAGTGTTAGCATCAGTAATGTTAAAAACAGGAATAATGATTTTACTTGCTTTTTATTCATTTTAATCAACATGAATACTAATTTAAGTTAAAAATTCTAATCTCATAATAAAATTTCATCATTTAATAAGAGTTAGATAAAAAGTGCTATATTGTATCGAATATAAATAAGTATGCATTTAACAAAATGCCTGTTTAGTGAAAAAAATAGAATTTTATATTTTATTGTAAAATATAAGGTTTTAAGAATAAGATTTTGTTTTGAAAAAGAAGTATAAAGAATAATAAAATATTCTTTATTTTCCATAATCATATTGTTTAACTGCTTTTTGCATCACTTATGGATAATAGTCATTCAGGATATGTATTGGTAGTCTTTCTTGTTCAGTAACTGTATTTTATCAATGAGAAACATCATACATCAATACTTTCTGTCTGATATAAATCCAAAGTAACACTTTTAACCATATTCAGTTAAATCAGTATCTTTTAATATGCAACGAAAAAAGTGCTTGCACGGTTACTAGTATAAATGTTTGTACCTGCGTAACTTACGGAAATATAATATATTCCAAGAACATTTGGTACATAGCTAAACTTGTAATTTCCATACTGACTAGTAGTTACATTATACTGAACACCATTAACCTTTATATTCAATGTTTTATATGGAAGTCCTATATTACGTGCAGATATTTTTCCATAAACTGTTACATTATCTCCAACATTGGCAATTTTGGTACTTCCTATAGTTAAATTGGTAACTTTTTTGACTGCCTGGAATGTTGTTGTTGCATTAACTGAATTGTAAGCATTAGTTCCTGCATATATAACTGTAACTGTTTTGTTTCCTGCAGATGATGGAGTAACTTTGATGTTAAAGTTTCCGTATTGACTGGTTGTAGTGGTGTATTTTGCATTGTCCACAAATATTGTGATGTTTGCATTTGCTACGTTAATTCCATTTGCAGTTAGTTTACCGTAAACGGAAACTTTATCTCCAACATAAACGCTTTTAGTACTTCCAACAGTTATCACGTTAACGGAATTTGCTACAAATGATGTTACTGCTATATCATATGTGTAAATGTTTGTTCCGTCATATGTTGCTGTAACATAGTTTCTGCCAGGATTTTTAACAAATACTTTAATGTTATAATTACCATACTGGCTGGTTGTTACATTATATTGTGATCCACCTACATCTAATTGCACTGTTTTGTAGGGAAGTCCTATACCACGTGCAGATAATCTACCATAGATTGATATTGTATTTCCTACAGAGGTAGTTTGAGTACAGCCTACTGTTAGGTTAGTTGGCTTCATAACAACTTTTACATTAGTATAGTTGTAACTTGCCTGGTAACTACGTGTACCCAGATAATATGCAAAGATTGTTTTGGTTCCGTTTGTTGGAACTGAAACGTATGTTTTGTAATTTCCGTACTGGGTGGTATTTACTTCATAAAACTGTCCGGCAACTACTAATCTGACCGTAGCGTTTGCAAGATTTTTGGAATTTGAAGTTAACTTTCCATATATACAGATATTATCTCCTACATAAACGGTTTTAGTACTGCCTAATGTAAGTACAGTTTTATTTCCAAGGATTACTTCTTTTCCCACTGTTTTATTAGTCTTCTGTATTGATTTTGTTTTAACATCTGACTTGGCATTGCCAGTTTGAGTGTCTAACAAATTATCATCAGAAGATTTTTGATTATTATTATTAATTGAAATATCATTACTTGTCTTTTCTGTTAAGTCAACAGACTGGCTAACAGAATCATCAGACACATCAGTACTTAGACTTGTATCATTAGTTTCTACTGCACTAACTGTTGTCATAACTATCATTATCATAAATAAGGATAAAAAGAAAAATAATGACTTTGAATGCTTTTTATTCATTTTTATCAACATAAAGTGTTCATTATTTATTCAAATACTAACTACTAAAAATTTCTATATTAAATAGCGTTAGATAGAAAATAGTTTATTAAAAAGAATATAAATAGTTATCCTAAACAATATCTTAAATTTATTTAAATAAGACTCACATATTACCAATTTAATATACAATAGCTAAAATAATTTAATTTAATGTGTAAATGATTAAAAAAAGTGTATGAGAAGAAAAACAATTATTTTCTTCAATTGATGAATAAGGACTTTCTAACTTTTTGCCAGAAATGTTGTTGAAGCCTTGGATGTGGAATAAACATTTGTTCCACCGTAGCTAGCAGTGATTGTCTTGTTACCTGCACTAGTTGCAGTGAATTTAAGGCTGTAATCACCATACTTGTTTGTTGTGACCACATATTTCTTTGTACCAACAGTTATTGTTACATTCGCATAGCTAAGACCAATATCACGTACAGATAACCTGCCATATACTGATACACTGGAACCTACGCTTACACTCTTCGTACTTCCAACAGTTATTACAGACGTTTTCTTGTTTGCCTGGAATGTTGTCGTATTAACAGACTTTGCATAGACATTTGTTCCGGCATAGCTAACCTTAATTGTTTTGTTACCCGACGTTTGACTGGAGACTTTAATGTTGTAGTTACCATACTTGCTGGTTGTAGCAATATATGTCTTACCATTAACAGTCACAGTTACATTGGCATATGCCAATCCTATGCCACGCACCGAGAGCTTTCCATAAACGGATATGCTGTCACCCACATAAGCACTCTTTGTGCTTCCAACAGTCAGTACACTTTCTTTCTTGTTGGACATGTATGTTGTGGTGTTGGTTGCATTAGCATAGACAATTGTTCCTGCATAGGTTGCAGTGATAGTCTTATTTCCCGCAGTTTGACTTGACACTTTAAGGTTGTAGTTACCATACTTACTAGTTGTAACGTTATACGTCACTTTGCCGACAGTTACTGTAATATCTGCATATGCAAGGGCAATTGTCCCTGATGACAACTTACCATATACTGAGACGCTGTCACCGACATAAGCACTTTTGCCGCTGCCAAGTGTTAAAAGACTTTTTTTCAGACTAGCAAGAAATGTTGTTTTGGCTGTTGCTTCACTGTAACTATCAGTACCCTTATAAGTGACTGTTACAGTCTTATTTCCGGCACTTGATGCCTTAACTTTCAGGTTATAGTTTCCATACCTGGTTGTTGTAACATCATAATTTTTACCGTAAACATTTATTACTAATTTTGCATATGGAATATCATTGGCGTCACCCGTAATTTTTCCGTAAATGGATATGTTATCTCCAACATATATGTTTTTGGTACTTCCAACAGTCAGTACTGTTTTATAGAGCAATACATTTGATACTGTTGTTGCTTTGGCACTGTTATAATAGTTATCTCCCTTAAAACTTGCAACTATAGTGTATTTTCCGATTTTCGATGGTGCAACCTTCAATTCAAAAGCACCATCCATATCTGTTAAAACCGTATGGCTGCTTCCTGCAACTGTTATGGTAACCTGTTCATATGCAAAGAGATTATCCTTTGATGATAACGTACCCCTTATAGTAATATTATTTCCTATTGTAACACTTGTTGAACTGTTTAATAGGATTTTAACGGGACATGTTACGATGTATGTGGATGAATTACTACTTGGCAAATTATAGGCACTGCCCTCATATATGTATTCAACGAAAATGGAACCAGTACCCGGTGCAATATAATTTAATGAGAAAGATCCGTCATCACCAGTTTGAACTGTGAATTCATCAAAGTAATTTACGATTACCGTTATGCTTTCTCTCTTTAATCCTTTATTATCACTTAGCAGTTTACCACTGATTAGTGCAGAACTTCCGTCAACAACATTGGATATTTTATTACATTTAATAAGGCTTTCCTTTTTAACATAGAAAGTGTTCTTCTCTGTTGCCGGCAGATACTCATTGTTTCCTGCATAAGCTAATTTCAGGCTGTTCCATCCAGCTGCTGTTGCTTTAAAGTCTACAATAAAATTACCGTTAGAATCGGTTTTATATTTGTAAGTCTGATTATTGTTAAGGGCTACCTTAACGGTACTGCCTGGTATAGCTTCCGTATCCTGACCACGTAAACTGTAGCGTATCTGAACATTCTTCTGATAGGCAAAGTCAATATAATCAATATCGCTTTCTAATTCAAAGTATGACTCTTTCAGTTCGGAATCAGTCCTCTTCAATGATGCTTGCCGTACTTTTTGTAATGATTTTGTTACTGTACTATTCGAATTATTTGATTTTGATGAATCAGAAAGCTGATTGTTATCTTCATTATTTCTGATATTATTATCACTTGTTTTTTCTGATACATCAACAGGTGGATTCTGTGAATCATAGGATACTATACCACTATCCCCAGTATCATTGATTTCAGCAGCGCCAACTGTTGTTATAGCAAACATTAAAAAGATTAATGTTAAAAACAAAAATGATAATTTAACATGTTTTTCATTCATTTTAATCACATGAAAAAAAGTTTATTGTTGTTTTCTTCTTCAATAGTAGTTTTTAATTATCATATTGAATTTAAACTCTCTGTATAATTCTTTGTTAAAAAATATATAAATAAATAATGAATTTTATAAGAATTTATGTGCATTATATAAATTTGATAATTTTTTCGTTCAAAAAAAAATAATAATAATTGTTGAAAAGAAAGGATTTAATTTCCTTTTTCAACATAAATTGGGGGTTGAGGTGTTTTATTTTTAGCTTTTTGCCACGAATGTGGTTACAGCCTTGGATGTGGAATAATATTTAGTTCCACCATAGCTTGCAGTGATTGTCTGATTACCTGCAGTGGTTGCTGTGAATTTAAGGTTGTAGTTACCATACTGACTTGTTGTGACCACGTATTTCTTTGAACCAACAGTTATAGTGACGTTCGCATAGCTAAGACCAATATCACGTACAGATAACTTACCGTATACTGATACACTGGAACCTACGCTTACACTCTTCGTACTTCCAACAGTTATTACAGACGTTTTCTTGTTGGCCTGGAATGTTGTCGTGTTAGCGGACTTTGCATAGACACTTGTTCCGGCATAGCTTACCTTGATTGTATTGGTACCCGCAGTTAGACTTGACACATTAAGTTTGTAGTTACCATATCTGGTTGTAGTAACATTATATGTCTTACCATCAACAGTCACACTAACCTTAGCATATGCCAATCCCACACCATTTACAGAGAGTTTTCCATATACTGATACGTTGTCACCGACATAAGCACTTTTACCACTTCCTATTGTTATAAGAGTTACTTTCTGCTTGGCCTTGAAAACTGTACTGTTGGTTGAAGCAGTATAAACGTTTGTTCCAGCATATTTTGCAGTAATAGTCTTTTTACCTGCTGTTTGAGCGGAAACTATTATTTTGTAGTTACCGTTCTTGTTGGTTGTAGCAGTGTATGATTTACCGTCTGCAGTAATTGTAAATGTAGCATTTACTATTGGTTTACCATTTGCTGTTAGGTTTCCATATACTGCCAGTGAATTTCCAACATACACACTCTTAGCACTTGTCAGTGATAAAACACTTACTTTCTGCTTAGCCTTGAAAACTGTACTGTTGGTTGAAGCAGTATAAACGTTTGTTCCAGCATATTTTGCAGTAATAGTCTTTTTACCTGCTGTTTGAGCGGAAACTATTATTTTGTAGTTACCGTTCTTGTTGGTTGTAGCAGTGTATGATTTACCGTCTGCAGTAATTGTAAATGTAGCATTTACTATTGGTTTACCATTTGCTGTTAGGTTTCCATATACTGCCAGTGAATTTCCAACATACACACTCTTAGCACTTGTCAGTGATAAAACACTTACTTTCTGCTTAGCCTTGAAAACTGTACTGTTGGTTGAAGCAGTATAAACGTTTGTTCCAGCATATTTTGCAGTAATATTCTTTTTACCTGCTGTTTGAGCGGAAACAGTTATTTTGTAGTTACCGTTCTTGTTGGTTGTAGCAGTGTAAGATTTTCCATCGGCAGTAATGGTAAGTGTAGCATTTGCTATTGGTTTACCATTTGCTGTTAGGTTTCCATATACTGCCAGTGAATTTCCAACATATACACTCTTAGCACTTGTCAGTGTTAAGTAGCTTGTTTTCTTGATTGCAGTGAATGCTGTTGATGCGGATGTATTTAAAATACTGTTTGATCCGGCATAAGTTACTTTCAGTGTATATTTTCCCTTGCTTGTTATGGTTATTGCTTTCTTATAGTTTCCACTTGTGTCTGTTGTTGCTGTGTAGTTCTTATTGTTTAATGTTATGACGATTTTTGCCTTGGATACTGCAGCATTAGCTGCTGTCAGTTTACCTGATACAGTAATGCTGTCTCCAACGTAAACTGTATTGATAGTGTTCAATGTTATTTTGGATGTTTTCTTCTTGACTGTGAACTTGGTTGTTGTGGATGCTGCCAGGTATGTATCGTTTCCTGCATAAGTGACTTTTGCAGTGTTTGAACCTAATATGCTGGTAACTGTTACCAGTTTATAGTTACCGCTACTGTCTGTTATTACTGTGGTATTCTTGTTGTTCAGGTTTATTACTACTTTGGCATTTGCTATTGCTTCAGTTCCAGTTGAGAGTTTACCTGATATGGTAACATTATTACCAACATATACTGCTGAAGCACTGGTAGCAGTTAATTCAGATGCCTTCTTACTGACCAGGAATGTTGTTGTGGTGGATGATGCTAGGTATGTCCTGTTTCCTGCATAAGTGACTGTTGCCGTATTGGAGCCAAGTACACTTGCTGCTGTTACAAGCTTATAGTTACCGCTGCTGTCTGTTTTAACTGTGGTATTCTTGTTGTTTACATTGATTACTACCTTGGCATTTGCTATTACTTCAGTTTCAGTTGAAAGTATACCTGATATGGTTAAGCTGTCTCCGATGTATCCTGTTGAATCACTTTCAGCAGTCAATGAGGATGCCTTCTTACTTACCGTGAATGTTGTTGTTGTAGCTGATGCCAGGTATGTGCCGTTACCTGCATAATTAACATTTACATTGTTTGTTCCAAGAGTGGTTGCTGCTACTGTAAGTTTATACTTACCGTTAGCGTCAGTGGTGACTGTAGTGTTCTTGTTGTTTGTGTTGATTATTACTTTGGCGTTTTCTATTGCTTCAGTTCCACTAACAAGTTTAACTGTTATAGTTACACTGTCTCCATAGTATACTGTTGAAGTACTGGTAGCTGCTAATGTGGATGTTCTCTTGTTTACTGTGAATGTTGTTGTTGTGGCTGATGACAGGTATGTGCTGTTTCCTGCATAAGTGACTGTTGCCGTATTGGAGCCAAGTACGCTAGCTGATGTTACAAGCTTATAGTTACCGCTGCTGTCTGTTTTAACTGTGGTGTTCTTGTTGTTTACGTTGATTACTAACTTGGCATTTGATACTGCATTAGATTCTGATGTGAGTTTACCTGATATTGTTACGTTGTCATTTATTGCAAGATTTGATGTGCTGGTTGCTGTTATTGTGGATGATTTCTTGTTTACTGCAAATGTTGTTGATGCAGATGATGTAAGATATGTTCCATTTCCTGCATAAGTAACGGTTACAGTATTTGTTCCGACAATGTCTGTTGTTATGACAAGCTTGTAATTTCCGCTGGTGTCTGTTTTGACTGTAGTGTTCTTATTGTTGACGTTTATCACTACACTGGCACCTGTTACTGCTGTTGTTCCGGTTGTGAGTTTACCGGATATTGTTACATTGTCTCCTACTGATTTTGGAGTGGTGCTTGTGAGTGTTAATGCTGTTGACTTTTTGTCTACAGTAAATGTTGTGCTGGTTGATGAAGCAAGGTATGTGCCATCTCCTGCATAACTTACTGATGCCTTGTTATTTCCTGCTACACTTGTTGCAACTGTGAGCTTATAGTTTCCGCTGCTGGTTGTTGTAACGGTATACTTATTATTGTTAAGGCTTATTACTATGTTAGCATCGGTTACTGCTGTTGCTCCTGTTGTGAGTTTACCTGATATTACTACGTTGTCACCTATTGTTACTGGTGTTGTGCTTGTTGCAGTAAGTGTGGTTGATTTTTTGTTAACTGTGTAGTTTGTCCTGGTTGTTGAACCTGAGTATGTGTCTGATCCTGGATATTTTGCTGTTATTTCATTTGTTCCTACTGTTGTAGCGGTTATTATCAGTTTATAGTTTCCGCTTGAATCCGTGGTTGCAGTGTAGTTTTTATTGTTTGCTGTTATGATTATTTTTGAATTTTTTAGTTCTGTGCTGCCTGATGTTAGTTGACCTGATATTGTCACGCTTTCTCCGACATATACAGGGTTTGTACTTGTCAGTGTAAGTGTTGTATATGGCAGGTTAATGTTTGTTGTTGAAAGATTCTGTTTTACCTGATAGTTTTCACTAGAATATATTACTGTTACTGTTGATTTTGACTGTTTTGATGAGTCGGCAAATGTTGTTACTATTTGTGTGTCACCATTTATGGTTTTTACAAGTAATTTACTGTTTTCTTTTACTTGAACACCGTTTAGAAGGTATGTTATGTTTGCCTTTGCTGTGGAGTCTTTTACTGTGGTTGTTACTGTTATATTGTAATTTATTTCTTCAACTGATGAATTAACTTTAGCCGTGTCTTTTGTGTATACTTTAACCGGTGATACGCATTCCCATTCATATAAATCCATCCATTCTGAATCATCGTCAAATGCCAGGTATGACTGACCATATGTTATTGGTGAATAGTATATGTCACTGTAATGGAGTAGTATACCCTGTTCTCCAGCTTTACTGCTGTTTATTAAGACTGTGACTGTAAATTCGTCGCCTTCATTTACTTGTATGAACTTGTTTAATCTGATTGTTCTGTAACCTGTTAGGGATATGCTTCCTGACTGTGTATGTACTTTTTTTCCGTTTACTTCTATTGTTAGTTCATAATCGGATTCCAGGAGGAAGTAAGTTCCTACAGCTGCTATGTTTTCATTTCTGGTTGCTGTGTAGACGTTCTTGTATCCTATGTATGATGATGTTGTTTCCAGTTTGTTTACCACTGTATCATACTGATAAATGTTTGAATAGTTATCATCGTTTTCTGCTAGTACAACACAGTTAAACTGTTCGTTCGATATGTCATCCTTGTTACATAATGATCCTATTGTCTGATCATAGTATGATATATAGTAATATCCACCATCACCGCTGCTGTTTCCCCAACTGTTTTTGATTATGAATGCTCCATCTCCCGGAGGAGTAGTTGAGAATTTTTCTTTAGGGAAATTATCATCCCATCCGACTATCGTTACACTGTGACTAATAACTGTGCTTGTTGAATAGGAATAGGTTGATGTTGGTGAACGTATACCTGTTGATACTGCACCATAATTATATACTGCCTGTTTGATTAAATTATTATCAAGTTCACTTTGTCTTACAGGAATAATGTAAACATCCTGTATATGTACTTCTGCATCATATTGTGGTGATACGATGTTTGAGGTTACGTACTGATCCAGTGTTTCATTTACCGGACCATACCATCCTACGAGGTATCCTATAGGTTCAAGGTCATTGTTACCTGTATCTGATTCTAAACTTCCATCACCATATTCTGAATTTCTTTTAAGAATGTTTCTCATATTGTTCTCGGAAAAGTCATATGTTACGCCTGTATTTCTTAATAATACTGATTCTATTGATGCTAATGATGAGAATGCCCAGCAGCTTCTACTACCACTTTGTTCTTTAACACTTGTTACAAGACTGTTGTTTCTAAGATCATATGCTGACGGCAGACTTGATGCTTTGATTGACAGATCACTGCTATCAATCGGCACAACAGTAATGTTCAGATTGGTGTCCTCTACATATAAGTATCCTGTAGCTGTCGTTTTAGCATAGACACTGTTTCCACTGAATGTGACTGTTGTAGTATAATTATTTGCATTCCATGTACTTGGAACAATATATTTCTTTGTTGCCTGTCCGTTTGTCAATGTAATTGCCATTGAGGCATTGTTTACTTTCAGTGTTACGTTAGTGTTGATTGCACTGTTGGCATTTATTCTGAATATAACGGCTTTTCCTGGTGTTGTTGTCTGGTTATTTATTGAAAGGTATATGTTTGGCTTTGTGTTTACTGTTAACTGCTGGTTGTCCACTGTTACTTTCACGTTAGTTGAATTACCTGTATATGTGTTTGTAACTGCGTCCGTTATTTTTTGTGTGGTTTCATTAAATGAACCTGTGTCTGCAGTGTATTTGACTGTTCTTGCTTTCATAGCGTTTGCTGTAGTACTTGAATTGCTTAATTTATTTATTTGTACCGTTATAGTGTTTGTATTTCCATTTGTCTTGTTTGTAACTGTCATTATTCTCCAGCTATCCGGGATAACGTTGTCTGTTATCATGTAGAAGTCTGGAGTGTTTGTTGACCACCAGTTTTCGTCCATATTATAGTAATAGTTTGGATTTATGATTACCCAACTATTCTTACTTGTTGAGACAAATGCATTGTTTGTTATTGTTATGTTATAATTTGAATATATTGCATCGGCTTTGCTTGTTGCCTGGTTATTTGTGAAAACTGAATTTTTAATTGTTTGGCTTATGTCCAGTATATTGTTTGCCAAGTATAATGCTCCACCGGTTCTTGCCTTGTTCTGTGTGAATGTTGATGAGCTTATTGTTGTATTTGACTGTATTGAATAGATACATCCACCATCGTATGCTGCAGTGTTTTTACTGAATGTGGATGATTTTACTGTGAGTGTTGACTCATGTAATTGTGTGATTACTCCTCCAAGATGTTCTGATGTGTTATTGGTGAATGTTGAGCTTGTGATTGATGTCTTTGAATTTTTGATGTAGAATACTCCACTATCGTTTCCCCTGTTGTTTGCGAATGTTGAGTCTGTTATTATGATTTTTGAGGAATCATCAGATATTACGGGAGATTTCTTCTTTGCAATGTTGTTGGTAAACTGTGAGTTGTTGATAGTTAGTGTTGATTGTCTTGAATATATTCCGGAATAGTCTGTAAATACGTTGTTTTGTATTATGGAGTTTGTTATTTCAATATTTCCATTGTCTGCATAGATTAATGCTGCTGTTCCTATTAGTTTGTTGTTTTGTATAATAGAGTTTGTTATAGTATTTGTTGAATATCTGCTGTATATCAGGGATACTGAACTTGAAGGATTACTATTTTGTATTGTACAATTATCCAGTATTAAATGTGAATTATAGATGTATATTGAACCTGATTGGCCTGATGTTTGAAGGTTTACGAAGTTAATGTTTTTTAGTGTGAGTGTTATTCCTGTTATGGAGAATATTCCTGAATTGTTCTGTCCATCGAACGTTATTGTTTTTCCTGATTCTCCTACTATCGTTAGGTTTGTGAGATCAGGATTGAGCATTGCTATGTTTATTGTTGATGAGAACTTATATGTGTCATGAGTAGCTGTTGTTGTAAGATATATTGTATCGTTGTTTGCTGCTTTCTGTATTGCTGTTGTAAGGTTTGTTGGACTTGTTTTTGTTGTGCCTGAGCTTGTGTTTGTTCCTTGACTGTTAACGTATGTTGTCGCTGTTTTCTTTGTTTGTGTTGTAATGCCTGTGTCTTTTTCTACAATATCTGCTGATACTGTATGATTGTTTTCTTCTATTGATGTTGTTTGATTTGTGTCTTCAGCTGCACTTGTTACACTTAATGCTAGTATGAAGATAATTGACAATATCAATAGTATAATGTAATGTTTTTTCCTGATCATAAAATCGATCCTTTATTTTTTTGACAACTACTTAAATTATTATCCATTAATCGTTGATAATTTAAGTTGATATATATTTATAATTGTTATAAAATATAAATTTATCATTATTTTTAACAATATTTATTATTATTTGTGAAAATTTTCGTAATTAAATAAATTTGTTTAACTAATGAAAACATCTAATTATAAATATTTAATATTATGAACTGTTTTCATCTTTTTTAATAATTCAATGACTGGACGTTGAAATATTTTTATATAGATGAGATTTAATGATAATTATTCCAAAAGGTTATAAGTATTTTCATACATCTAATATCCATCAAGAAAGAAAAATATGAAAGTTAAAAGAAACAATATATGTTGGAAAAATAATTTAATTGCCATTTTAACTCTAGCATGATAAGTGGATTATAGTATTTAATTTCCTATAATGATATTTGAGTATTTACTCTAAAAAAAAAGAATATTATAAAAGGATATTAATATTGCCGTAATTATCAATTTGCTTATTTTAAATACTTGGCAGTTATACTTTCCTTATTTTTACATAAATCATCAACAGTACCTGATGCCACTACACGACCACCGGCATATCCACCACCAGGTCCCATGTCAATAATGTAATCGGCATTTCTTATTAAATCAATGTCATGTTCAATTATTATAACTGTAGCACCATGTTCTATAAGATCATCAAATACTCCTATTAAATCCTTCACATCCTCAGGATGCAAACCTATAGTTGGTTCATCGAAGATAAATACTGCATCATCCTGTTTTCGTCCAATATGGGATGATAATTTTAGTCTTTGTGCTTCACCACCAGATAATGCGGGAGTGGACTCTCCCAGTGTAAGATAGCCCAAACCCATATCATTTAATGTTTTAAGCTTATTATAAATCTTGGAATCTGCTTCATAATGAACAAGTGCTTCTGTTACTGTCAGTGCCATGGCATCCTTTATGGAAAAACCGTCATAGAGAATATCATCAACTTCCTTAGAGTATCTTAGTTCTTCACAGTCTGGACATGCTATTTCTACATCCGGTAAAAACTGCACATCCATACTGATTTGTCCCGTACCATTACATGTCGGACACCTTAACTTTCCCGTATTATATGAGAAATCCTTATTTGTTAGATTCATCTGTTTTGCCTTGTCGATGCTTGCATATAACTTTCTCATATTGGTATGTATTCCACTGTATGTTGCAAGGGTGCTTCTGATGTTTTTTCCGATAGGTGTTGCATCTATAAGGTTTACCTTCCGTATTCCCTCTGCTTCAATATAGTCAACATGATCAGGTAAATCCTCATCATCAATCAATGATTTTAATGCTGGGTACAAGCTTTCAAGTATTAGTGTTGTCTTTCCACTACCAGATACACCAGTTATCACAGTTAAACGACCCTTTGGTATTTGAAGGTCTAAATCATGAACTGTATGTATAGGATTTGTTCTGATTTTAATCGTTCCCAATTCAAAGAGTTCATCAGCAGCAACACTTTTTCTGACATCAACACTTTTTTGTCCTGAAAGATATTTTCCGATAATGGAGTCCTGATTATCTGTAATATCCTCTATACTTCCTGTTGCTATGATTTTTCCACCATCAACTCCTGAGGAAGGACCGATTTCTATCATGTAATCTGCTACCTTAAGTATTCTAGTATCATGATCCACCAATATTACGCTGTTACCGTTTTTAACCAGTTCTTTCATAATATGAACAAGTCCATCAATATTGGCCGGATGTAAACCTATCGATGGCTCATCAAGAACATATAATACTCCTGTTGTCTGGTTTCTTATAGTTCTGGCAAGCTGAACCCTCTGCAGTTCCCCGGTAGACAATGTGGAACTTGGTCTATCAAGTGAAAGATAGCCTAAACCCAGACTTACAAGTGCATTGGCATTATCCATGAATTCTTCCACGATTGCTTCTGCCATTGGCCTCATATCATCGGGAAATGTAACTATTGATTCTTCAAGCCATACTATTAATTCATCCAATGTTAACTTTGAAGCTTCAGTAATGTTTTTATTATTAAAGAGTGTCTGGTTAGCCTTCCTGTTTAATCTTGAACCATGACATTCGTCACATTCCTTCACTGTCAGGTACCTGTTTATCCGAGTTAGACCTTTCTCTGTTTTAGCCTTGTTCAATGCCTCTAAAACTGCCTGATGAGCATTTCTATATTCACAGTTCAAGTCGAACATCTTACCGTTCTTGGATGGTATTGAAATGTATTTTTTAACGGCTTTTCCCCTATATACTATGTCCTTTTCTTTGTCTGTCAAATCCTTGAATGCTACGTCCACACGTACTCCCAATTCCTTTGCCATACGGTACATCCATGATATTCCAAACATTGACCATGGCTTTACGGCTCCCTCTTCAAGTGTGAGATTTTCATCAGGCACTAATTTAGTTAAGTCCACATCCCTCATTATACCGGTACCTGAACATTTTGGACATGCCCCATCACTGTTAAATGCATATTCTTCTGCTGATAATCCGTAGAAACTTTCATGACATTCAGGACATTCCAGTGGCAATTCTCTTGCTATGTTTAATGATGCTTCCTGAATGTGTCCGTTAGGACAGGTATAATTTCCACACCTTGAATAGAGCAGTCTCAATGAGTTTAATAGTTCAGTGGATGTTCCGAATGTGCTTCTTATTCCGGGGATGTTCGGTCTTTGATGCAGTGCCAGAGCTGCAGGTACATGTTCTATGCTATCTACCATTGCCTTCTGATTTTGTGTTATTCTGCGTCTTGTATATGTTGAGAGTGCTTCAAGGTATCTTCTTGATCCTTCGGCATATAATACTCCAAGGGCCAGTGAAGTTTTTCCACTGCCTGAGACTCCTGCCACTGCAACAATTTTGCCTAGAGGTATATTTACGTCAATGTTTTTGAGGTTATGTACTCTTGCACCCTTTATCTTAATATATTCTACCATCTTTGAACATCCATATTTTAGTATGTTAAAGTTTTGTTGTTTGATGCTAAAGAATTTTACTTAGAAAAAAAGAGAATATTTAATTTTACATTGAAATAATGAAAATGCATTTAATAGGATAAAAGTTATTGTATTTGAGTTTTAAAAACTAAAAAGTGGTGATATTGGGGGGTTAGTGTTATTTTTTCTTGTCTAACTGTTTTCAAGTGTTCCGTCAAGATAGCTTTCGTATCCTTTAAAGTCAAGTAGTCCGTGTCCTGAGAAGTTTACTACTATTGTTTTTTCTTCTCCTGTTTCTTTACATTTTTTTGCTTCT
>CAZUHM010000018.1:22451-24072 GCA_964620575.1 uncultured Methanobacteriaceae archaeon
AATACATCATTTTGATGTGCTGTTCTTGGTGTTATGTATCCTTCTTTTGTAAGTAGTGATACCTGTGAGTTCATTCCATGGTATCTTAGTCCTCCTGCATGTACTGATGGTGCTACGAAGTCATGTCCTAGTGTGAACATTTTAAATAGTGGTGTGAATCCCACTTCATCTCCGAAGTCGTATCTGTATTCACCTTGTGATAGTGATGGACATGCTGATGGTTCTGCTGCCAAGAATTCTGTGTCTGAGTTTCCGTCGATTTTGTCTTTCATGAATGGGAATAATGATCCTCCGAAGTTACTTCCTCCTCCGACACATGCTATCATGGTGTCTGGTTCTTCTTCCACCATTTCTAGTGGTGTTTTTATTTCCTGTCCTATTACTGTCTGGTGTAGGATTACGTGGTTTAGTACGCTTCCCAGTGTATATTTTACTTTTTCGTCTGCAAGTGCGTCTTCTACTGCTTCTGATATTGCTATTCCAAGTGATCCTGGATGGTCTGGTGTTTTTTCAAGTACTTGTCTTCCTACTTCTGTATGTGTACTTGGTGATGCGTATACGTTTCCGTCGTATAGTTGCATGATTGTTTTTCTGAATGGTTTCTGGTTAAATGATACTTTTACCATGTATACTGTTGCTTCCAGATCCATCATTGATGCTGCTAAGGATAATGCTGTTCCCCATTGTCCTGCTCCTGTTTCTGTTGTGAGTCTTTCTACTCCTTCTTTTTTTGCATAGTATGCTTGTGCTATTGCACTGTTTAGTTTGTGGCTTCCTGTTGGTGAGGAGTCTTCTCTTTTGTAGTATATTTTTGCTGGTGTGTTGAGTTTTTCTTCCAGTCCCACCGCTCTGCATAGTGGTGTGGGTCTTCCTAGTCTTTGGTATAGTTCTCTTACTTCATTTGGTATTTTCACGTATCTGTCTGTTGTCATTTCCTGTTTTAGACATTCTCCTACAAATATGTCCGGTAGTGTGGATAGTTGATCTTTTCCTTCACTGTTTTTTGGTGCTGGCAGTTCTACTGGGAGGTCTGCGTTTATATTATACCAATTTTTTGCTACATCGTCACTTGATAATTCTATTTTGTATTGCATAATAATCTCTCTTGTAATTAATAAATGATAATAATGTATAAATTTATTCGTTGATGTTAAAAATATAACATCTACATCCTAATATATACTCTATACCTAGTAATATATAAAGATTTTTACTAAAGAATAATGAAAAATTATAAAATAATAGTAAAAAATAGTTTAAACAATAAAATAATACTTAAAAATAGTTGAAATTAAATTAGAAAAGAAAAAAGTGAAGGATAAAAAATTATATTGCTAATTTAATATCTTCAGCTTTAACAGTTTTTCTACCAGCGTGTTTTGCGAGTTTGGTAGCATCTGCTGCGATGTCTTCTCCGTATTCTTCTAATACTTTTGCAAGTTCTTCAGCAGCACTGTCACTGATTCTTGCTGCACCTGCATTTTTTAGTTATCTTTTTACTGGTTCAATTGGTAATTCTGCCATACTTTTCACCTCACTATATATTTGTCCTTATATTTAATATATGTCATAGTTCTATTTAAATATTGCTTAAAAAAACATATAATTTTATAAGAATTGA
>CAZUHM010000019.1:0-21709 GCA_964620575.1 uncultured Methanobacteriaceae archaeon
ATGGCATTTATCACACATAGTAGAAGAAAACGACTTTGTATCCACACTAACAACAAGACGAATACAGGACAATGACACTGGAAAAACAAGAGCAGACCGAGGAGTAAAGAAAACATTCTTCCTGGGAATAAGAGTGGAAAAAATAAACTTCCACAAATACACGGGCATGCTACGTTTTACGGGAATAATAGAATCAGGACCAGAAGACTTAATTCCACTGGGTTCACATCATACAATAAACGTTCAAATAAACAACAGCATAAAAATACAGAAACAATGGAATAAATGGTCATTAAACAGATTAGAACAGGCAGTGGAATCATCAAAAAGACCAACAGAAATAATAGTGGCAATAGAAGACAACGTAACAGATCTGGGAATGATAAAACAGTATGGAATAGAATATATAGGACCAATAATAGGGGACATCTCTGGAAAACGCAACATCGCAAAAGACAGACAAGACAAAATCAACCAGTACTATGAAGACATTACAAAAACAATAAACCAGTACGACAAAATCAACAAGTTAATCATAGTAGGTCCAGGATTTACAAAAAACGGTTACTATAACTACCTGGAAGAACACTATCCCGACCTTGCAAAAAAATCAATACTTGAAAGCACAGGATCAGGTGGACATGCAGGAATACAGGAAGTACTCAAAAATGGACTTATAGAAACCCTTTCCAAGGATGCTAAAATAGCATCAGAAATATCCTCAGTAAACAAATTACTCGAACAGATAGGAAAATCATCCAATATGGTAACATATGGAAAAAAAGAGGTAAGTATGGCATCAAACATGGGAGCAGTAGAAAAACTTCTAGTACTTGATGAATCAGTAAGACAAAAAGATACACAGGACATAATGAATACAGTAGAAAACATGGGTGGAACAGTAGAAATCATAAGTAGCCAACATGATGCAGGAAAACAACTTGAAGCACTGGGTTCACTAGCATCATTTTTAAGGTATCCTATATAGTTACAATTTTATAGTAAAATTATTATAAATATATAATAATATACAATTTATCATCACAGTAAAAATACTAAAATATGATAATTGATTAATAATAGATTAGGTGAATACATGGAAATATATCTAACATGGATAATCGCATTTATTCTCACCTTGATTTTAACAATAATATTCACAGTAATATTTACAAAAATTAAAGGAAATCTATATGAAGACATACGTGGGGGAATACCAAGAGGAGTTGGTATAGCACCATTTATAGCTATGGTACTCTTTTTCCCACAACCATACAACTATTTAATCGCAATAATAGGTATAACAGCATTTATTGATGATATAATAGGTAGAAGAAACCTAACTTCATACATAGAATTAGGTCAGTTCTTCAGAGGAATAGGATTACTAATTGTAATGATTGTTGGATACACAATAATGGGTCCAGTAGCAATACTGGTTGCCTTAATGATACAAATATTAAACATTGCAGATATGCAACCGGGTACAGCATGTACAACGGTAATAATCATGTCAGTAGTATCATTTGCCATACTATCAGTATTACATTCACCAGCATACTATATTCCAATATTACTAATAGCAATAACATTAGGTTACATGTCATTAGATTACTCCGGATATATTATGATGGGAGAAATAGGAAATCATTCCTTTGCAATAGCTCTTGGAATATGTCTTGCATTAGTTTCAGCAGCATTAACTAAAGTAGTTGCTCCAAATGCATTTTACCCAGTTGAATTCATATTAATGTTAATATTATTCTTAATTACAGCTATAATAATCGCTTACTTAAGAAGAGAAACATTAGATTACTATCTAAGTGCATACTTACACATAGAAAAACCTACCTTTGGTGATTTTGTAATGGATGTCTTAACTGGTGGTGGACTAGGAGATTTATTAAGAAAATTATTCTTAGGTGATGCACAGATAAAAGTAAATAATCACTTTTTAAAATCATTAGGTGCAAGAAGATTATTATATAATCCAATAAAAATCAAGAGAAATTCAAAATAATCAACCAAGTAAGACAAAATCATTAGATTTTTTCTTATCATATACTCTTTTTTATAAATTTTTTTTAATCAACCTAAAAATCAAAACATTTATATATATTACCCATTATATTTATCTGTGTTAATACATAGTTTAGGGAGATATGTAAAATGTATGAAGTAGTTTTAGAAAGAGAAGATTGCACAATGTGTGGAAATTGTGTTGAATTAGATGAAACATTATTCACTTTTGATGACGATGATAGAGCAACTATCGTAGGTTCAAAAAGAGAAGATGATGTAGATGAATTAGAAACAGATGATATCGAAATTTATAAGGAAGCTTCTGACAACTGTACCGGTGAATGTATAGAAGTTTATGATGAAGAAGGAAATCCAGCATAATTTTAGATTTTTTTATTATTTTTAGATATAGGTATCATTTTTCTTTTTCAAAATTTTTTTTTAACAACTATTTTTTTTTATCGACCTCACTTTTTTTCATATAATGATTTCTACAGAGTCCAATTAATTTATTAGATATAGATGATAAATATTATTGTAATGAATAATTTATCAACTAATAATTTTTAAGGTTGTTACTTAATGAAATTACTAATTTTTGTTACTGGTAGAGGTACTGGTGGAGATGCAGCTATAGCATACAACGTATCAAAAGCATTAGAAAATCAAAATATAGAAACTAAAATAGTTTTAGATCCTTCAGCTCCAGGTTACTATTTCCAGAAAAGAAACATTTCCTGGCTAAAATCATCAATTCCTGCAGCAGGAGGTCACGCTTCATCAAAATCCACTCTACTAAAAGCAGGATTTAAAACAATAACTGCAATGATTTCAGGTGCACGTCTTATAAAAAAAGAAAAAGCTGATGGAGTCATAGGAACCATTGGTGGTGGGGCAGTAATCGGATGTTTATCTGCAAAATTGGCAAGAGTACCTGCAGTGGGGATAGTTTCAACACCAACTGATACAAAAATATCAATGAAACTAAATTCAACACTAGTATTGCCTGAATCACCATTATTCACCAAGGAACTTGGCAACACAAAGTATCCGACAGAAAAACAGTTCATGCCCATTAAACTTGATGTAATGGAGGGTAATAAAGAAAATATTATCTCACAGCTGCCATCACAATATAATTCCAGTAGAATGTCAGTACTCTTCGCGTCAGGTTCCACTTTATTCGATGACATGGCAAAGGCCGCTAGAAGATATGCGGAAGAAAATGATGATAAAAACATATTTGTCATAGGTGAACCATTAAAAGAAGAACTTGAAGAAGTATTGGATCATCCAAACATAATGAATCTTGGATACATAAACTATGTGCCTGACTTGTATGATTTAATAGACTTGGCAATAATCACTGACGACGGTTTAACATTGCATGAAACACTAGCCTGTGAAATACCAGTTGTAGTGGTCTTAGGAGTAAAATATGGCAGATATCATGGTCTGGCCCAAACATTCGAAGGAGCAGTCCTCGAAAGCAATGTTGATGACATATCAGAAAAAGTAAACTCTGCCCTAGACAATTATGACAACATGAAAGAAGCAACAAAAAAATATTCAAAAGGTATTATTAACGGAGCAAATGATTTAACAAACTTTGTAATAAATCAGATTTCCAAATAATACACATCTCTTTTTTTAATTATAAATATCTTTTATAATATTCAGTCAATTTAAATATACCATCAGTAGAAGGATGAATTTCTAGGAAATTTCCGAAATCATTAGCTTTTTTACCATCCTTAATAGCTTTAACCATATAAGGTAATGCAATATTTGATGATGGTGTTATAGCAATTATATTGTTAATTTCATTGCTTTCAAGATCAATTGTTTCTTTAGTATATCCGTTTCTACTTTTTAAGGTGTACCAAAATGAACCTGGTCCAGCAGCTCCAGGTAGTTTAATGGTTTTTCCAACATCGGACACATCAGTACCTAACAGGTAACTGACATCAAACGGTAATGTAACAGTCATAGGAATCAATGAATAATCAGGTTTAATATTCATTCCCATAATATTCTTAATGGCAGCCATTCCCTCCATTCTTGAGACAGGTGTAGATAATATGCCACCTATAACATCACCGGCAGCATAAATATCTTCATTGGATGTCTGCATATATTCATCCACAATAATATTTCCTTTATCATCAGTTTCCACGATGTCTTTAACAATTTCTGAATTGGCTGTAACACCCGTTGCCAGTAGCACAGTACCTTCGATTTCACCATTATTTGTAATGACTGATGTATCTGTAATCTCTTGAATATCAACATTTTCATGTACCATAGTATTTTTTAGTAATTTAGATACAATATACTCTTCAGATTCGGGATCATCTAACATTTTAAGAAAGTGTGTTCTACAGATAATGTCCACTTCACTGCCTAAACTAGAGAAAATTCCAGCATACTCAGCAGCAGTAGAACCACCACCAACAATAACCAGCTTTTCAGGAACCTCCTTCATCTTCAAGGTATCCTTGTATGTTAAAGCATTCTCAGCTCCCTTAATCGGAGGAATATTAGGTGATGAACCAGTACAGATTAACAACTTGTCATAAGGATACTCATCATCATTAACAATAACAACTTTCTCATCAGCATCAACCGATGCACTGCCCTGAACAAAGTCAACACCAGTATTAACAGTTTCATAAGTGATAATCTTCCTAATCTTTTTCTGAGTTTCTTTAATAGTGCCGGTAATCCTGGTAAAATCAACATTAGGGGTACTGTCAATAACACCAATATCATAGAAATTCTCAGCATCCAACAAATGTCTTGAAACATCACTAAAAGCACATACAACCATACATGCCTGGTTAAGACATTTTCCACCTATATATCTTTCTTCAATCAAGGTAACATTATTTCCATTTTCAGCAGCATACATTGCAGCAAAACGTCCTGCAGGACCTGCACCAATAATTACAATATCCATTATATCACATTCATATAGTATTATTAATATCTTTTTAGAATATATGATATAATCTTTTCACATAAAATAAAAAAATAGAATTATAAAGGAGATTAAGAAACAGTTTTAGCAATTACTGTATTTAATAATTTTATCCAACTGCCTTTTAGCACTACCATCTTCAACAGCTCTTCTGGCTATTTTAACACCCTCTTCTAAAGAAGAAACCTTATCTGTAACATACAAAATACTGGCAGCATTCATCAATGATAATTCCATCCGGGCAACATCCTGCTTTGTATCAGTAACATTATTAAGAATATTTAAAATTATCTTAAGATGTTCCTCAACACTATCAGGTGCATAAATATCTTCAGGATTAGCATAATTTAATCCAAAATCTTCCGGAGTAATGTATCTGGTAGTTATAGTATCATCTTCTATGAAAGCAACCTTCGTTTTACCTATATTTGAAATTTCATCCATCGCAGGATTTCCATCAGCATCAAAACCGTGTACAATCATACCCCTCTTGACACCAAGGTTCTTTGATACTTCGGCAACAGTTTCAACAAGTTCCGGATCATAAACACCTGTCATCCGGGCAGTAACGTTACTCGGGCAGGTAATTGGACCTATTAAATTAAATATGGTTCTGGTTTTCAACTCTTTTCTAATCATCATAACATTCTTAGTAGCTTCATGATACTTCGGAGCAAAGATAAAAGCAAAATTACATTTTTCAATAGAATTAATAACCTGCTGCGGATTCAATTCAATATTCACACCCAATGCTTCTAAAGCATCTGCTCCACCAAATTTACTGCTGACACTTCGGTTTCCATGCTTGGAAATCTTAGCACCGCAGGCACTGGCTATGATGGAAGCAGTGGTACTGACATTAAATGTTTTCAATGTATCTCCACCTGTACCGCAACTTTCAGCCAAATACTCTCCAGGATCATATTCAATCTGAATAGCATGATCCTTCATACTTTCAGTAAGACCAGTTATTTCATCAATGGTTTCACCCTTCATCCTTAAGGCAATTAAAAATGCTGAAATCAGCGTATCAGGATATTCACCACTTATCAAATCATTCATACATTCATAAGCTTCCTGTCTTGACAAATCATCATTTTGTTCCAAAATTTCTTCTAACGCTTCACGTATCATAAAATTACCTCCGGGTTGCCTCTTTCATAATTTGAATGTAATTTGCTATTTCAGCAAACATCACATCTTTGTTATCCAGATTATCAGCTATGATGTTAATCAATGCACTGCCCACAATTGCCCCATCAGCACCTGCATCCAACACCTCTTTAACATGTTCCGGCTTGGAAATACCAAATCCCACACATAATGCTATGTCAGTATCCTCCCTAATTCTCTTAATAAGGTCAGTTGTATTATGTTCAACTTCACTTCTAGCACCGGTAGTTCCCATTACACTTGCTATGTAAATAAATCCTCCGACAATTTTCGTAATATCCTTCAAACGTTCATTGCTTGTTGCCTGTGAAACAATGAATATCTGTTCCAAATCATATTTATCGGCAGCTCCAATAGCATCACCAGCTTCTTCAGGTGGTAAATCTGCTATTAAAACAGCATTAACTCCTGCATCACTCATTCTTTCATAGAATTTTTCAATTCCCATTTTATAAACTAAATTATAATATAACAGTAATCCGAATGGCTTATTGGTATATTCACGTAATTGCTTAAGGAATTTGAAACATTTTTCAACAGTCATCCCACCATCAAAAGCACGAAGGTCAGCATTCTGTACACTCGGTCCATCTGCCACAGGATCTGAAAATGGAAAACCAATTTCCAACGCATCTGCACCATTATCAACCAGTGTCTTGGCAATTTCTAGGGACGTGTCATAATCAGGATCTCCAGCTACTAAAAATGGAATGAAAATTCCCTCATTTTCGTCTTTTGATTTTTCAAATATCTCTTTATAACTTAGTTTATTCATATTTCCACCCCTAATTCCTTGGCAACAGTAAACATGTCCTTATCGCCTCTACCTGATAAGTTAACAATAATTGTCTTTCCCTTATTTTCTTCTTTTTCAGCATATTTAACTGCATATGCAATAGCATGAGAACTTTCCAGAGCCGGTATAATGCCTTCAGTTTCACATAATAACTTTAAAGCTTCTAATGCTTCATCATTGTTGATTGGAACATACTGAGCTCTGTTTATGCTGTGAAGATATGCATGTTCCGGTCCTACTCCAGGATAATCCAAACCTGCAGACACACTGCTGGTTTCACTGATTTGACCTTCATCACTTTGTAAAACTATGGATAAGGAACCATGTAAAATACCTTCAGTACCCTTGGTAAGAGTAGCACCATGATCCAACGTGTCAGTTCCTTCTCCTCCTGCTTCAACACCAATCAAGTCAACTTCCTCATCATCTACAAATCCACTGAATATTCCCATTGCATTACTTCCACCACCAACACAGGCAATAACAGTGTCAGGTAATTTTCCTTCAAGTTCCAATATCTGATTACGAGCTTCCCTGCCAATAACACTCTGGAAGAATTTTACCATGGTCGGATAAGGATGTGGTCCCATAGTTGTACCTATGAGATAATGTGTCGTATCAAGATTTGAAATCCAGTATCTGAATGCTTCATTGATGGAATCTTTCAAAGTTTTTGAACCCATATCCACAGGAATAACTTCTGCACCGGACAGTTCCATTCTGAACACGTTCAGCTTTTGTCTTTCAACATCAGTAGATCCCATAAACACTTTAACATCCAATCCAAGTTTTGCACCAATTACCGCTGTAGCAATACCATGCTGACCAGCACCAGTTTCCGCAATCAACTGGGTTTTCCCCATATACTTTGCCAACAATCCCTGTCCAATAGCATTGTTTATTTTATGTGCACCGGTATGCAACATGTCCTCCCGTTTTAAGTATATTTTACATCCGAGTTTTTCGGATAAGTTTTCTGCATAATATAATCCGGTTGGTCTGCCGGCAAATTCTTTCAAATAGAAATTCAGTTCTTCAATAAATTCCTCATTATCTTTAAACTTATAGAATGCTTCTTCCAACTCTTCAATTGCCGGAATTAATAGTTCCGGTACAAAAATTCCACCATATTTTCCAAATTTTCCCTCATATTTCATATTATCACGTCTTGTCAATCAGTTTCAATACTCTTTTAATTTCATTAATGTCTTTTCTTCCTGGACTTCTTTCAACACCACTGTTAATGTCGATTCTATCAAAATAATCTAATTTATCCTTAATACTTTTAAGATATTTGTAATTTAATCCGCCAGCTAATGTAACCTCTGTCCTATTGCATTTTCTTTTAACAATTTTACTGGCTTTAATTGCGGTTTCTATTGGTATTTGTCTGCTTGTTCCACCGGTCAAACCGTCTTTAACATAATCAAATAATATGTTGTCACAATACAAACAGTATTTCTCGATTTCCCTGATTTTTGCTTCATAGATTTTATCCTTCAATCCTATAACCTTGGTAATGTTTAGGTGATTGCAGTTATGGTATTGGTTTAACCATTGTATATATCGAATATCAAAATTGTTGAGTGAATGTAGTTGAATGTTAAATATTTGAGTTCTATCAACTTTCATGATAGTTTTATAAGCATTTTCCGGTTCTAAAACTAATGTACCTAAGTTCTTGTTTGATAGTTTTTTACCAAGATATTCTGCTTTATCTAATGAAACATTTCTTTTTGATCTTTCAATATTAATAAAACCTATGCGGTCAACACTTAACTTTTCTATTTTCTTCATTTCTTCTTCATCAGTTATTCCACATACTTTTACTTTAATGGTCATCTCAATACCTCCTTTCTAGTTTTTCAATGAATTACTCAATTGTGTAATATATTCTCCTATTTTTTCCTCGCTTCTGTCTTTTAAAATGCTTGTACCAACCAATATAGCATCAGCACCATAATTTTTAAGTCGCTGTGCATCTGCCACTTTTTGCACACCACTTTCTGATATGAGATAGTTCGGCACATATTTTTTTAACTTTCTAGTAGTATCCAGGTCAACTGTCAAGTCTGACAAGTTTCTATTGTTTATTCCAATGATTTTTGGATTATAATCTACAACACTTCGAATGTCTTTTTCATTATGACATTCTACTATCGCATCCAATCCTAAATCTTCTGTTATTCCCATATATTCTTCAATATCCGGACAAACTCCATTAATCAGTAAGATACAGCTGGCATTATTCAGTGCTGCTTCATAAATCATGTATTTGTCTATAACAAAATCCTTTCTTAACAATGCCTTGTCTGTAAGACTTTCTGCCTTTCTAAAATTATTCATGTTACTTTTGAATCGGGTTTCTTCTGTAAGTATGGATATCATATCTACAGGATATCTGTCATAGATTGGTATAACATCTTCCGCCTTCAATAGACTGATGTCTCCTTGTGAAGGACTTGCCGGTTTGTATTCTGCTATCAGTTTTGTTGAAGTTTTGTCCTTAAGTTTCTCTTGAAATCTGAATTTTTCAGTTTTTGTTGAAATAAAATCTTCGGCTTCAGTTTTTATTGTCTGTGTATCTTTTTTCATCTTATTTTTTTGGATGATGATTTTTTTATTTTCAACAATTTCTTTGATGACGTTCATGTTATCAGTTCAACCTTTAATTTCTAGGAAATTTTTAATTATGATATCACCAAATGAACTTCCTATAGATTCTGGATGAAATTGAATACCATAAGTTGGATATTTCCTGTGTTCTATTGACATAATAATGTTATCCTCAGTAAAACTTGTAACTTTAATATCATCAGGTATGTATGAAGCATCACAGATTAATGAATGATATCTGATAATTTCAAATCTTTCCGGAACATCCTCAGATAGCACAGATTCACTATGTGAAATTGTATCTTTCTTTCCGTGAACAGGTAAATTTTTGATTATCTTGCCACCATACTCTACGAATATTCCCTGATGTCCAAGACATACTCCCAGGATTGGTATTGTTTTAAATCTACTGATTACTTCACTGCAGATTCCAAAGTCACGTTTTATGCTGGGATTACCGGGTCCTGGTGAAATTATGATGTGTGAAGGATTCATATCTTCAATTTCTTCAACTGTTATTTCATCGTTTCTTCTTACCGTGATGTCCTCAGTATATTTTCCTACAAGTTGATATAAATTATATGTGAAGGAATCGTAGTTGTCAATAATTAATATCATTGTGACACCTCAATACCTGATTCTTCAAGAGCTTGCACCAATGCCTGTCTTTTTCTTTTACATTCTTCATATTCTGATGTTGGAACTGAATCATATACAATTCCGGCACCTGCCTGAATTTCAGCCCTTTGACCATAGGTTGTCAGTGTTCTGATAGTGATTGCAAAGTCTGCATTCCCATTTAATGAGAAGTATCCTACAGATCCACCATAAGGTCCGCGGGCATATTTTTCCTTTTGATTGATAATTTCCATAGCTCTTATTTTGGGTGCTCCACTTAGTGTTCCTGCAGGAAATAGTGATATGAAAGCATCAACAGCATCTAAACTGTCATCTAATTTTCCTGTCACATGACTTACCAGGTGTTGTACATGGGAGAATTTCTTGATGTCATAAAATTCTTCAACCTGTACTGTGTTTGTTTTACTTATTTTTCCTATGTCATTACGTGCTAGGTCAACTAGCATAAGATGTTCTGCTAATTCCTTTTCATCATTCAGTAATGATTTTTCAAGTTCTTTATCTTCCTCTTCATCCTTTCCTCGGGGTCTTGTTCCTGCGATAGGATATGATTCCACTTTTCCTTCCTCTAGTCTCATTAGCATTTCGGGACTTGATCCGATTATTTCCCTTTCACCTAGTTTGATATGGTACATGTATGGTGATGGATTGATTTTCCTCAAGTGTTCATATAATGGTAGTTTACTGCCCTTTATAACCAGGTTTTCTGCATTTGATATTACTGCCTGGAATATTTCTCCATAGGTTATCAGGTCTTTTGTTTGGATGACACTGTTTTCATATTCTTCTTGTGTCAGATCTTCGTCTAGTATTTTATATTCAAGAATGCCATTTGTATGTTCTTCTTCGTATATTCTGTATATCAGTTCTCTTCTGTCTTCGTTTAGGGTTGTGTATTCACATTTCTTGTTTATGTTATCATAGACTATGCAGTCTAAAAATAGTCCGAATTCAAAGTCTGGATAAATGCTGTTATTTGTAGGTACATTTTCGAAATATTTTATTGATTCATATGAAACATAGCCTAATAGGCCTCCTCTGAATCCTTTTTCTTCAAAATCATTTTTGATTAATTCTTTTAAATCTAATAATGGATTTTCAGATTCGTATTCTGTTGTAGTGGTGTCTGTTGTTATTGTTACTTTGTTGTTGTGTGCTGTTATTTTTGCTATTGGGTTAAATCCTATTATTGAATATCTTGCTAATCCACTATCTGATTCCATAGATTCCAGTAGGAATGCATTCTTATAATTGTAATATAAATTTTTAAATAATTTGAAAGGATTTTCTATGTCCATTGGGGTGGTTGTTGGTTCTTTAATGTATTTTTTTATATTGCCAAAAACATTCACTCTTTTTCATTTTATCACCTTAATCATCTATATAATTATTACATCAATGTACTATATAAAGCTTTAGTGTATAAATTTATACATTAAATATATATACTATACATTACATATTATATTTTATAGAAAAACATGAGGAAAATAAAATGTGGCAAAATATCATAGAAAAATTTAACAAATATCCTTCACAACAAAAAGTAATTAAAAAACTACTAAAACTGGGACTAAAAGTAGGAGAAAATAAGAAAATATACTGTAATGATGTAGAAATTAACATATCCTCTCTAGCAAAATCCATAGACACAGATCGCAGAGTAGTTATTTCAACAATAGAAAACATCTTAAAGGACAAAGAATTAAGAAGAATATTTTTAAACATACAACCGGCAGGACCCGTATTATCAAACATATCAGAAGAATTGGGTCTAGGTGTTATAGAAATAGAAGGAAATGCTCAAAAAGCAGGAATTTTAAGTAAAGTCACAGAACTGTTGGCAAATGAAAAAATAAGCATAAGACAGGCATATGCAGGTGATCCTGATTTATCTCACAATCCACATCTAACAATTATCACAGACAAACTAGTTGATGGAAAGATTATACCTTCACTATTAAAAATTGACGGTGTAACAAAAGTTTCATTATATTAATTCCTTAACCTCATGTATAAATAATATTAATAATATACCATTAAATAAGTATAAAAAAATAAAACATATTACTATAAATCATTATAATTTATATTTTAAAAAGGAGGATTTTGAGATGTGTATAGCAGCACCTGCTAAAATTTTAGAAATTAACAATAATATAGCAACTTGTGATTTTGGTGGAGTCAAACAAGAAGCTAAATTAGACTTAGTTGATGCAGATATAGGTAATTATGTATTAATTCATTCAGGATATGCTATTGAAGTATTAACTGAAGAAGCAGCAAAAGAAACAATCGATACCTGGAACGATTTACTTCAAGAATTAGACGATGAATAAATTCTTTATTCATTATTAAACTTTTTTTAAACTCATTTTTTATAGACATTTTTTTATAATATTAATTAATTATTTTAAAAAATAGATAATTTGCTATCAAATTTAAGTAAAACCCTATTAAATAAGTAATATTGATAAAATAATAAATAATTGGTTCTAAAACTAGTAAAAATGTTTAAGTAAATGGGCACGCTGGGATTCGAACCCAGGACCTCACGGTTATCAGCCGTGCGCGCTAACCAAGCTGAGCCACGCGCCCTAAGTAAAAATAACTTGTCTTTGTCACTATGTAAGCAACTATTACTATATTGGAAACTTTTAATATATATACTTTATGGTTTCCACATTTCAAATAAAAAAAAATTTTTAAAAAATAGATAATAACTCTATTCTTTGTTAACCATTTCATTAATCTCTTTAGCCATCATATGATCAATAACAGTGATTTCTGCTAAGTCAACACCATCTATTTTTTCAGCTTCTAACTTAGTTGCCATCGCGATGTTTGCTACACTCATACAACCTGGGTTGGTTGGTTTAACAGTGATTAATGCTTTTTTATTTTCTTCATCAATATCAATATTTTGGATAAGTCCCATATCTACAATACTCACACCCATATGAGGGTCAGGAATACCTGCGAGTTTTTGCATAATTTGTTCTTTAAGTTCTGCTTCTGCCATTTTATTTTTCTCCTCTAAATTATAATACTATATATTCAAAACATTATTTTATATACTTTTTGTTAATAAAATATTTTACTTCAACTTAATCTGATGTCTAATTTTAACGCCAATACCCTTGTCTGCTTTAACTAATTCTTCACCATTCATCATAGATTTACCTACACCAACAACCTCATCATCCTTAACAATAACAACTTCATCATTAGGGATAATATTCTTATCAGCATCATCTATACCTGGAGTAAATAAGGTACTAGTTTTTAAATCAAAATTGATGAAAACTCTATTAATCTTTTCATCTTTTAATATTTCACCACCAGGTAAATTTAATGTATATAATCCTGTTTCAAAGTGAAGTGATGCCAACTGCTCATTATCAGATAAAATTCTCGTATTGAATCGGCCATGAGTTCTTGTATTGTCTGGAATTAAATTATCGGCATGTTTGGTATTAAACTGATATCTTGCAATAGATCTTAAATCATGTATCTTATGATTGTTATAACTAACCTTGTCAGCCTTTTTCACTTCATCTTTCAAATTAGTTAAAGACTCGAAGGAACGTGTATTATCATCATCGCAAGTATAAACAACATTATCCAATACCTCTTCACATGCCTTTCTATAACCACCAGTAACATGGGCAATAACCTTTCTGTCTCCAACATACTTTTTTAAACATTTTCCAGCCATCTTAATCTCTTCATCAGACCAATCACCAGTTGTTGAAGCATCATAAGACTGTATTGGGTAAGTTTTTTCCATTTCTCTAGGACAAATTCCAAACGGTGAAGTAACAATAACTTCCTGCAAACCCTTAGTATATTTCCTAAAAAGTGTATGGGATTTTGATTGAGAATATGGTTTCTTCATACTGCAAGGTAAAACAATTACAGTATCACTAAACGGTTCAAGTAATGACATGCGTTGTTGCCATCGTACAACTTCAGGTCTGTTTAAAGATAATTCAGAAATACATGGTATTTTACTATTTTTCATAATATCTTTCCAAAAAAAGTGAATAAAAAGGAAAACTTAGAATAATTTTCCTAATTTAAGAAGAGCTTTAGGTGAAACTTTAATTAACAGTTTAATTAGATTTTTAGGGCTGATTTCATTAATATCTACTTTAACAAACTCATGAGCAATCTTATTTAACTCATCATCATCCAGGGATAATAAATATTCTTTAGCTTTTTTATATTTATCATAATTTTTTCCAATATTTTCTTCTGTTAAATTAACGTATTCCTTTAGGTTTTTCTTACTGTAGTCTTTATCAGTAATTGCCTGTGCAGCAACAATACCTGCATAAGCACCAGATTCCAATGCACTGTTAATACCACCACCAGTTAATGGATTAACAAATCCCGCAGCATCTCCCACAACTAAAATATTATCTCCAACACGTTCTTTAATTAATCCACCAACAGGATCTCCTCCAACATTGATTTCTACTGGCTGAGCATGTTGAGTTTCAGGACAGTTTTTAATAAATTCATCTAAATGATATTGTGCCGTTTTATCGGTATGAGTTTTAAGTACACCAATACCCACATTTGCTATGTCTTCACCTTTAGGGAAAATCCATGTGTAACCTCCAGGGGCTACACTTCCAAAGTATAACTGGATAACATTGTTGTTTTCCATTTCTAATCCTGCCATTTCATACTGTATACAGGATTCCATGTTATCGAATTTAGTGTTGCAGTCAAGACCTGCCCATCTTCCAATACGTGAACTAGGACCATCTGCTGCGATAACTATGTGTGCATGAATCTTGATTTCTTCGCCCATCTTTTCAGCGGTAACAATTATGCCGTCTTCCACTCTTTCAAGTGATGTTGCACGTGTTTTTATCATTATCTTTGCACCGGCACGTGCTGCATCCATTGCCATATGCTTATCAAATACTTTTCTTTCCAGAACATATCCTGATTCAGGTAATTCTATCGTGTCTTCACTTAACCATACACTAGTTTGGTCGGGAGAAACCAATCTCACTCCATTTGATTTTCTTGCAATCCATCTAGGGTCTGGCTGAATTCCTAAGTCAATTAATCCCTGTTTGGATACTCCTTCAGCACATCTTTTTGGTGAACCGATTTCAGATTTTAAATCTATTAGTATTACGTCAGCACCATTTTTTGCTGCTTCCCTTGCTGCTAAAGATCCTGAAGGTCCTGCACCAACTACTAAAATATCAGTTTCATATTCCATTTTAACACCTTATTCTAATGATAATGCTGCTACTGGACATGCTTTAACACATAATCCACATTTGGTACATTTTTCATCGTCAACGACTATTTTTAATTCTTGAACATCTATTGCATCAACTACACATACTCCTGCACAAGCTCCACAATACATACAATATTCCTGTATTATCATATTATAACCTCTATTCTTCTTTATCTTCTTCTGAACCTTCTTCTGCTCTTCTAATATCTATTGCTTCATCTCTTGTGATAAAGATATGTCCACAATTAGTACATTTTAATTCACCATTTTGACCATATGCAAGAAACTCTCTTTCAAAATCCCTATGTTGTGTTTTATCTCTAGAACCACATTCCGGACAGGGTTTTAATAAATCTTCCATTTTCATTCTTCATACCTCTTAGATGTATTATTAAGCAAATCAAGAAGTTTAAATTGAGCTGCTTGTAAATGTTTACAATAAAAACTTCCTGGTTCTCTTTGATTTCTATATGTGTAATCTGCACAGTCGCAGTTCCAATAGCCATAAATCATTGACACAATATAGTAATCGTTTTTATTTTTAACTTTGAATATAATATGACTAGGTTCATAATGTTCTACAACAACTGCATCATTCTTGTATAACTTATAACCTTCAGTAACTCTATCTGCCATTTATATCAATTAATAAATTAATTACAATTATATTTAATATAATATAAGATTTTATAATAATATAATATATGAATTTCATCTTATATGATTATTATGTTTTGATAGCTTTGGTTTTGGAATAAATTATAACACTTTGGGCATTATTTTCACTGATTAATAATTTTAATTATTTACTAAAAATAAGTAGGTATAAAAAGGGGATTATAATGTTTTAACCTGTTTTATGAATTCATCTTTTCCAATTCTTTCCATAATTGACGCTACCTTTTCAGTTGGGTATGATGCATATTCTTTTGTCAAATCAAGGACGTTTTCAAGAATTTTTAAGGCTTCATCTTCATTGTAAACTTCTATGGTGCTGGCTTCCGCTAATTTTCTCACAGCTCTTCCACCGATATATAATCTGTATCCTTCAAATTTAATGTCTTTCGCATCATTAGGACAGAAATTGAAACATTTAGAACAACCTATACAGTTTTCTTCGTTTATCACTGCTTTATTGTCTTCAATATATACTCCCTGTTGTGTACATATTTCAGGACATCGTCCACAACCCAAACACTCATCATTGATTTTTGGATATTTAACTGGATGTATAGCAAAGTCCAAAACGGTGTAATGTATACATTTATATGCACAGCCTCCGATACCAACTTTAAATTTTGAGGATATGCCTTTGGAAGTTAACAGTTTGTGACATTCCAGTTCTAAATCTCGCGTATTAATTAAACTCATTTTACATGAATGACTTCCTACACAAGCAATTAAATTACTGGATGGTGGACTGTTGAATAAGTCAGTTACTTTGTACAATTCCGAATAAATATCATCAATATCTTTAGGGTGGATGTTTTCCAGATGGAAATTTTTTCGATTTGAAATGTTGAGGTTGACATCATATTTTTTAGCAATATCAGTTAGTTCTATAATAGTGTCAAGGTTATATATGCCAGCCAGTGGTGTTGGAAGAAGTATGTTTACAAGACCGTTTCGTCCTTCAGTACATCCGGGATATTTCCAGATGTAATAGTATGAATTATACTCGCCTTCCCGTGACCGTCTGTTTATCTCTTCTGTAAATCTTGTGTTTTTATTCTCTTTCTGTCTGTTGAATACTTCAAAATCAAGGCCTTCCTGAACGTCAAGATATTCTAGAATTTCCCTGCCTTTTCCGGTTCTGACAACAATACTGATATTATCATCACTTTCACAATTACCAATACTTATGTCGGCAAGTTCTGCATCATAATCATTACACATTAAACAGCCGGAAGAGGGATTGATTTCGTCATAACTGATGCTGTGTATAAGATTTTCTTCATATACCAGTACTTTGTTTTCTTTTATTTCGAATTTGGTGACATTGTTTATGTCTATGGATTTTTCTTTCAGAATTTCTAGCATGTCATCATGTTCATATTTTGATTTGCAGAATATTCCTATTAAATATTCAATTTTAGGTATTTTTGCTATTTTTCCGTCAGAACTGGCTTCTACTTCATGGCCAGTATTTTGTTTGAAATATTGTATGTTTCTAAGTCCAGCAATTTGACATGGAAGTCCAATAATTGCAATTTTTTTCAATCCCATTTCACCGGCTTCTGTAATCGCATCTAATGTCGAAATAGCATATTGTTCCTTGGAAATATCAGTTATGGATTCAGAATCGGTTACAATCATACTTATTGGTTTCCACTTGTAGTTTCCGACAAAGATAGCACCATCAATTTTATTGTTATCCATAAGATTTTTAAGAATGTAATCTCCTGCTTCAGTTATATCTGATGAAAATTGTGACGTATTATAGAATTCTTCTTTACTGTTTATTATTGATCTGATTGTTGATGAACCTGAATTTATTCGTGGACATACTTCTAAGCACATACCATGACCTTTCCGGTCACATTTGTTGTTTATGTATGGAAAATCACTGAAAATAATGTCTTCAGTTGGGCAGACTATACTACATGAACCGCACTTTGCACATAATCCTTCATCAACAATCTTATTTAACTCCCATTCTTCCTTTTCATTCAGTTTATCGATAAATGATGTGATTTTGTCAAAATTAGGTAAGGGACTTGAATCATCAGTTTTTTCAACACTTTCATCACTTTCTATCGTGTTAATCTTATCCCATACTCTAAGTTTTAGTTTTAGCATAGTTTTATCATCGATATTTTCTATTTTTCTTTTTTTATGAATAATGTCATTAACATCACGTAATTTTCGAAACTTTGCCAAAGTAACCCACTCCTTATTATTCATATGTTTTTACTAGAATATATTACTGCTTTTTTTTACAATATTTGTATTCGTTTTTGGATATGTGTTCGGGGTTTTGCTGATTATTCTTCAATTAATTTTTAAATTAAAAATTATTATTTTAACTGACATTATTTCAGATTTTAAAAGATAATTGCGAAGTAAAGTGTATTAAAGTCAATTTTACTTAATCAAGATGATAACTATTTGATATTTGGATTAAGAATTATTTTTATGCTTTTTGATTTTTGTGTTAATCATTTTAATACTGCTTAAATGATTTCATAAGATAAATAAAAGAGAATGTTTTATTGTTTATCTGATAAAGGCTATGCTTCTTATTCATGATGTGAACAAATGATTGAAGATTATTACTTGTCTACTATCAGACATTATCTTTTATAAATTGATTATTGTTCTTTTTTCGTAATTAAAGAATTATATTTCAATTATCCGAAAATTTATTAATTAATAAAAATATAGTAATATATAAAGGGAATTTTTCTAATTTAATATAGGAAAGAATTATGTCTAAAGATAATTTATTAAAGGAATATGATAATAATTCTGATGAGAATATTTTCACTCGATTAGATTCTTACAGGGATTATCTATCAGATACTCACATTACAATACAAGATCGTCCAAAAAGAAGGCATGGTATACTATTTACTACGATGAATTTAACTCTATTAGAAGAACATAATTTTTTAAATATTCTTGGAATAGATTACGAATTAACGAAGGATACTATTTCACAGTTCCATCAGGATATATTTCGTAATATGTTAAACTCAGAACAAGTATTACCTAATCCAGAAATTTTATCTAATTTTTTCTCTAAAAAGGAATGGGAAACAGTAAGGTTAAGGGATATATTATACAAAAGATATGACGAATTATTATTTTTGGATATCAAGATTGATATGATGCTTAACAAGTATCTTATAATTACAGTTGATGATATAACCGATTCTTTAGAAGATAAATTTATTTTGGAAGATCTTGTGACAGATAACAGAGTACTCGTTAAAGAAGTACATCACAGAGTAAAAAACAACATTCAAATTTTATTAAGTTTAATTAGTTTACAAGAAAGATTCAATAAGACAGAAGATGTAATTATTAAACAAATGAAATTATCATTGTCGGCAATGGCATTATTACATACAAAACTGGTAGCAGATGATATAACAATAGTAATATTAAAGTCAATCATATCTGAATTTGAGAAGAAATGTAATGATTTATATGCTGAAGAGGGAATATCATTTAAATTTGAATGTGATGAAGGTATAGAACTGGTAATTGATAAGGCCAACCCAATATTGCTGGTTATAAATGAATTAATTACACTTTCAATAGAAAATCACTTTGACAACGTGGAAGATAAGGAAATATTTTGTAAACTAAAAATGGTTGGAGATTATATAGAATTAATTTATAAAGACAATGGTATAAATGACAAATCAGATAATGAAATGCTTCTTTTGGCATTAATCAGCCAAACAGACGGACAAAGTAAAGAAACAGATTCTTCAAACTATGAAATGAGGATAATAATACCTACTGGTAATTAGAATTCTCAAATAACCGCCATTTTTTCAATTAACACTATTTTTCATTAAATTTAACAGGTAAAAGTTTGTCATAACTTAATATTAATGAACCATCAATAAAGTTTGTTAAAATATGCGTAGCTAAAATATTGACATCATTCTCATAAGCCAGTTCCAAAGATTTACTAAATTCCGGATCTGTAGCATAATTGGGAGAAAAAATTTTGGCAGAATTTTGTAAGACCAGTATTAAAACACTACTTAACAAACCTTCCTTTCGGATAGCAGTCAATTCATCCACATGTTTTTTTCCTCTTTCTGTGGGAGCATCAGGAAATTTGGCTACAGAATCAACAACCAGAGTACAACCTTTCACTTCCAGAAACATTTCATTGTCGTCATCATCCTTTAAAAGAAAATCCAGTCTGCTGTTTCCATAGGTGTATTCCCTGGTGTGAACATGAAACTCTTTTAAAGTTTCAATTCTTTTTTCATCAATCAATTCCTGAACTAAGTTATTATGGTAACTGCTATTTAACAAAACCCAATCAGCCTCATTTTTAATTGCAACAACATCATACCTGGTTTTCCGGCCAGTTTTCTTATAGGTGGGAACATATTTGATTAAAACATCCGCATCTTCAATCAATAATTCTTTAAGTCGTCCCGGATCGTGCAGATGGGCTAATTCGATTTTGTTCTTGTCATCTTTAAATTCTATAGTAAATCTATTTGGTCGAGAAATATATTTAACAAGGATTAAATCAGATAATATCATAATTTTTTTTCTCCTATTCATTTTTTCTAAATTGTGTTAATTTTTTATAAAAAGTATTTTTGTCTTCAAATGAATATTAATTATTAGTATTTGGACAAAAATATTACCTTTTTCATACTTTTAAAAGAAAATTTTAAATAATCATACCTACAAAATATAATATAATATATATTGATTTACAATATTATAAACACTATAATATTGAGGATATAGTAATTTCAACTAATAAATGGGTGAAAATCAATGCAATATGAAATGTATCAAGAAATAATGGATCAACCTATTTCATTAAGACGTACTATAGAATCTGAAAAAGAACATTTTGAGCAAATTTCAGAGGAATTTAGTAAGTTGGATAAAATATTCCTTATAGGTTGTGGAAGTTCAATATCTACATGTTACACTATTAAAGATGCAGTAAAATCAGTATCATCCATTGATATTGATGTACAAACAGGATACGAATTTGTAGAACATCAATACTTAGAAGATAACACAAATATGGGTTTAATAGTAACATCACAATCTGGAGAAACTTCCGATACTTTAGAAGCACTGCGTAAAGCGAAAAAATATGGAATAAAAACAGTTTCAATAACAAACATGGCTGATAGTTCAATGGCAAAAGAAGCTGATGAAAGTATCATTACATTATGTGAAGAAGAAAAAGCAATATTGGGAACAAAAACATATGTAACACAACTTTTCTCATTGTATGCAATCTTTTTCAACATGATAAAAACTGAAAAAGCACAGAAAATATTGGAAGAATTATATACAGTACCAGATTTAATAGAAAAATTACTGGAAACAACAGAAGAAGACTGTAAAAAGTTAGCTCAAACAAACAAAGACATTGACTTATTCTACTGTATGGGTGGAGGAGTTAATTTTGGATTAGCCTATAAATTAGCTATGACCACATCATGACGGCATCGATCAACGGTTCAGGCTACAACGAGAAATACGGACTGCT
>CAZUHM010000020.1:0-21220 GCA_964620575.1 uncultured Methanobacteriaceae archaeon
CATTGGAACTTATGACCCAAGAATCCCCTTCTTCTACAAGAAGGGGAGGTTCAATCCCGGATTAGGTCAAGCTTTATCTGGTGAAGTACAAAGGGGAATAATATTATTTATAGCTACAATTGTTATAGCAGCTGTTTCAATATTTATATTCAGAAGATGGTTTACAAATATTATTAACCTAGTTATTTCAATATATGCTGCATATGATGCTTATAAATTAAATGTATAATTATTTTATACTATTTTTATTAATTTTTTCAATTTTTCTTATTTTTATAACTATTTTTAAGGATCAAGGAATATTTTAAGTTAATGAATTCTTTTATTGTGTCTTAACCTTTCTGTTTTTAAAAGATGAATCTTATTAAAGCATCATCATATAAACTGCAACTATACTTGGCAAGGTAATGATAATTGTATTACGAATCATACGGAAACGACGTCTTCTCCATTCTTTTTCTGTCAATTCCCTGACTTTCGGAATTTTTAAAACACTCATTATAATACCTGCTGACAGAAATATGAAATATGTATTTATGATAAACAGATAACCTGCTCCAAGGAGCATATCCCATCTTCCGTTTGCAATAGAATATCCGCATGTACATAATGGGGGCATTAAAGCCGTTGCAATTGCAACACCAGGAATAACCGTGTTCACCTTGTCTTGCCTAGTTTGTACTATGATTCCTGCAAGTCCTCCAAAAAATGCTATGAGAACATCAAAAAATGTTGGTGAAGTTCTTGCAAGTAATTCTGCAGTTGGTTCTTTAACTGGAGAAAGTAGAAAATAGATCATAGCAGCAATAACACTAATTGCTATCTGCATACCAAAGCCTATTGTATGTTTGCGAAGTAGTGAATAATCAGTGGACACACTTGCATATACTGATGCAAGAATACTTCCCATTAAAGGTGATATCAGCATTGCACCAATTATCACTGCCGTTGAACCCATATTAAGACCACGGATGCTATTACCATTGCACATATGAGTACACACATATTTGTTCCTGTGACTTTTCCACCATCTAAAAGACGTGCCCTGATTTCATCATTTGATGCCGAATCCTCTGGTTAATGAAAAAGTTTTTCTGATACTTTCAATAATTGATTCTTTTTTGTCTTCATTCATTTTGTCATTTTCCCATTTTTTTTTCTTAATGTATTATAATTGTTATTATTTTTATTTTCCATCTCTGTTTAAGTTTTCCATAGATGAAAGTTTTTATCAATCATGAAAAATTGTTGAAAAATCAATTTATTCTTAAAGAAGTTCAGATATCATCCGATTTGTATAAATCAGTAAATGTGAAGAAATTTAGAGAAAAATAGAGGGTAAATCTATTATATATTAGTATCATATAATAACATCATATGATGAAATATTGAAATAGTAACACTTTAATATCCTGTTACTTAATATTTTTCAAAAAGGAAGCATTGTCAATCAATTTCATTAATCATTAAAAAATTATGGAGAGTTAAAAATGAAGTTCAGATATCTATTTTATACTATTTTAGTCATGTTTGTTCTGTCTGTTAGTTTAAGCAGTATTTATGCTGAAGATGCTACTGTAGGTACATCCACTTTTACAGTTCCTGATGATTTTAGTGCTTACAATATGACTGAAAATATTACTATGTTAACTAATGAAAATTATACGAATGTAATTTATATAGTTGAGGGTGATGTTAATTCAAGTGAAGGTAAATCTAATCTTTTAAATAAAGGTTATAGATTACTGGATGAAAGTGATTATGTTACAGATGGTGGTATTCATATTCATCAGGAAAATTATCGAAAGGATAGATTTTTTAGCTGTTTGTATGCGTTTGAAATAAATAATAAAAGTTATCTTGTTACTTACACTTTGCCTGTAGGTGCATATATTCCTGAAGATATGGAAAATCCTGTAAGTAAAATCATGGATACGCTGAAATAATTTTATTTTTTCTTTTCTTTACTTTTTGTTAATGTTTTTGGTACTAATCTGATTTTATTCTATTTTTTTCTTTAAATTACTTGATAACATTTTTTAAGTTTTTTTTGTGTTTTTTTCAATTGTTTTGAAGTGTTTCGGTATTAATCTTTATATACTATGGAGGGTATATTATATAGTATACCCATAGGGGTATGGGTAAAATAAATTAAAACTCCGATTATAAAAACTTACATAATATCATTTAAAATCACATATTTAATTAGACGGGATGTTTAACATAGTAGAAATTATACTGGCCAATAATATTATCCACTGTTATTGGTTAGTTAAACATAACACTTTTTTTAAAACAAATTTATAAAAACGAATATAAAGCATTAATGATGAAAATCAAAATCTTATCAAAAAACTATGCTTTAAATCAATATTGTCCTTTTAATCATCAAATCATTCATAATCTGATATTAAAAGATAATATCCATTACAAGTAGAAAAAATAAGGAATAAGGAGTTTAGATAAATTTAACTGCTGTACCATAACAATGTACTTCAGAAGAGTTTTGTACCATAGAACTTGTATTATACCTTACCATTATTATAGCATCTGCTCCTACTTCCTGTGCATGTTCTACCATACGATCTGTTGCAGTTTGTCTTGATTCAATTAACATTTCGGTATATGCTTTAAGTTCTCCACCTGCAACATTTCTTAATCCTTGCGTGAAGTCACGGAGTACGTTTTTAGAATGAATATTGTTTCCATGCACTAATCCTATTATTTCATATTCTTTTCCTGGTATGTTTTCTGTTGTTGTAATTAACATTTTCAATTTCTCCAATAATTATATATATTCAATTTTGTTATATTTTGGTTTTCAGATATATATTTTCACTAATTTAAAAACAATTGAAGATTAAGTCATGAATAACAAAGCGGCACTGATATCAATGAATATATGTTATTCTTCCAATAATCTTTCTACTTCTTCTTTATGTTCAAATAATACACAACCACCTTCATGATCATCCAGGAGAATACCTCCATCCCTCAGTGATTTAAATAGTTTTGAGTTTAATGTTTCCAGTAATGACTTGTCTTTAACATTTATATCTGAATATGGGGAAGCTGGACATGGTTCGGCAGCTCCATACGAATTAATATGGAAAAATCCTCTTCCAGCTGCTAAGCAACCTCCTGAAGTCTTTTCATCACCAGGGAATGATAAAAATAACATGTCAGAATATTCTTCCCTTAATCTTTCAAGGTTTTTTAATAATATTTCTCTTTCCTCATCATCCGGTGCCAGTTCTTTTGTTTCTTCATTAACTGGAACATATTCTATGAAAAATACAACCTTACATCCATAGTCATGCAGCTGGTCAATGAATTTATTTGAAAGAAGGGAGGATATATTTCTTTTTGTGAAAGTTAGTGATACTCCGAAAATAATATTTTGTTGCTTCATTGCAGTCATTGATTGAATTAACTGGTCGTATACTCCTTTTCCTCTTCTGGAATCTGTTATTTCTTTATTTCCTTCAATAGAGAATATCGGTACTAGATTTCTATTTTCATCAAAGAGTTTTAGATAGTCATTGTTTATCATTGTTCCGTTTGTAAATACTGGAAAAAGTATTTCTGGAAAGTTTGTGGCTTTAGTTAGTACATCCTGTCTTATCAGTGGTTCTCCACCTGCCAGTACTATGAAGCTTATGCCCAGTTGTTTTGCCTGAGTAAATATGTTTTCCCATTCTTGGCTACTTAGTTGTTTTGAAGGTGTTTTATCATTACAGTTATTGTTTGCTCTTGAGTAACATCCTGTACAGTGTAAATTACAGCTACTTGTTATGCTTGCAATTAGAAATACTGGGATGTTTTGACCTTTTTCTTCATATTCCTGTCTTATTTTGGTAGCTTTTTTTGTATGCTTAGAGAATTTTAGCAGAAATATACTTTCTTTGGGATTTTTGATTGTTGCATGCATAGCATCTTTTATTATGTGTTCAACTCCCTTTGCCAGATATTTTTGAATATTGAAGTTGTTATTCATTTATATCACCTTTATGCTATCAAGAAGGAATTTTGCATGTTCTTCTGTTTCATCAAAGAACTGTTCAAGAACTTCTTGGGGGATGTCATCGTATTTTGAACTGATTTCTAATAATAGGTAGATTGGAAAACTATAATATTGCTTTGCTAGTAATTGGGGGTTGGAATCTTTTCTGATTATTCCTTTTTCTTTTAGTATTGTAAATAATTGTGTCCAGAAGATTAGTGGTTTTACTAATATTTCGTTTTGGAAAAAAGATCTTATTGTTTCATTGTGGTGCATTTGAATAAGGATTAATTTCCATATTTTTAGGTTTGGTTCTTGTAGTATCAAGTTTTTTATGGCTTCTGATCCTTTATGGTAAAATAATTCTGGATTTTCCAATAATGGATTATTTTCATTTAGGTCAATTTCTTCATATTCTACAGGATCCAGTTCAAATCCACTGGTAAAGTAATTGAATATATCCATTAATATAGCTTCTTTTGAGGGATAATGACTGTATATTGAGCTTTTTTGGATTCCTACTTCTTGTGCTATTTCCCGTAGTGAAACTGAATCATATCCTCTTTGTGAGAATAAATCTAATGCTACGTTAAATATTTTTTCTTTGGTTTTCATTTTTACCTACCTACCGTTCGTTAGATAAAATTTGAATTTCATTACTTATAAATGTTTTCAAAAAAATTAAAATAAAAATACAAAAAAATAGTCCGGAGAAAGATTGTTTTAAAAAGGAATGAAAATATAATTAGATAACTTTGAAATCTATGAGTTTAATTTTGTTTGAAAGTAAATCAGGATTTGTATCAATTTCTTCCGACAATTTAGTAGTTATGTATTTCTTATTATCATCCGGAAAAACCGTGGCTATTTTCAAATCATCATTATCCATTATTGCACTTGCCAAGAAATTAGCTCCACTGGAAATACCAATACCTAACCCAAATTCTTTTGCAATTCTTTTTGCCATATTGATTGCATCCAGATCATCAATCAATATAATATCATCAATTAAGTCTTTTTCAACTATGCCCGGAATAAAATCATCACCTATTCCTTCAATCATATGACTGCCTTCTTCCATCCCCATTTTCAAGATAGATAAGGTAGACGGTTCAAGAGCAAATACTTTTGAATCAGGATTATTTTCTTTTAATCGTTTTCCGATACCCATCAATGTACCACCAGTACCAATTCCTGAAACAAATGCATTGATATCAGGCAGTTCATCAATGATTTCCTGAGCTGTTGTTTTATACTGAGCTTCCACATTCAATTCATTGTCAAATTGAAGTGGTCTATATGCATTTGTTTTTATTGCAAAATCCTCTGCCAATTCAAGTGCCTTTTTAAATCCGCCTTCCTCTTTAGATACCAGATGAACATGAGCACCATACATTTCAATGAGTTTCCTTCTTTCCAATGATACCCAGTCAGGCATAAATATATGTACATCATGACCAAAAAGTGCTCCAATAGCACTAAAAGCAATACCCGTATTTCCACTTGTTACTTCCACAATACTTTGACCTTCAACCAAGTTACCATTTTTTCGTTCCTGTTGAATAATATACAGGGCAATCCTATCTTTTATACTTCCAGAATAATTATAGTATTCAAGTTTAGTATATATGCTCCCCTGTTTTCCTTCAAACTCATAATCAATCCTTATCATTGGCGTATTACCAACTAGTTTTTCAATGCTCATAATATTCAATCCAACTTAATAATTAAAAAATCAATCTTGTTTTCTATCTATTATAAATATAAAATAATACTTTTTAAGAAATATTTATAGATTCATAATTTTCTAAAAACTACCTATTGTCTAATCAAATAAAGCCTATTTCTTAAAATCATTATTTCACAACAAATATGTATCTTTCCCAAGTTTCAATAAAAATTAGCATAAAATATATTATAAATAGATAAATTTATTTCCATATTAAAACAATCACTTCTTTACTAATACTATAACCAACATATAATTTTAACTTTTCGATAATTAATGACATAGAAGGATTTTCAGTAAATGAATGCTCAAGTTTTGAAAAAAAATTATTAATGAATACTAATTAATAAAGCAAATCCTACCAAGAGTATTGAAAATATAATTGTAATCAACGTTCCAATAATACTGGTTTCACTTTCTTGGCTCAAATAAGAAAATGAATCGTTAGACATCTCTTTACTTTTTATTAAACTATACTCAGTAAACATCATTCCACACTCCCTACAAGTATAATCATAAGGATATAAACCATTAATTGTATCTTTGCTCCCACAGTTACTGCAATATATCTCTTCTCTTTTAAGTCCCATCTAAACAACCTCCTAATGTGAAAAATGACTGTTTAAAAATATAATTCTCTTAGAATTTAAGTCAAATCAATAAATTTATTTCATTTGATGAAAGTTAAATTTCAACAAAAGAAGAATCTTACTCTTACCAAACATCACTGTAAAAGTATTTGTATTACCTGCCAAAAAGATTATAATATCTATTTAAAACTAATGGGGGCCAGTGAATATGGAGGAAAAAAAGTTAATTATTATCTGCATTACAGCTATTGTTTGTGTTATAATTTTTTCATCAGCAATAATCGCATTAAACTATAACAGTCATGAAACAAAGAATTATACAAATGAAACTGTTAATATAACAATAAATAACACAACTGATACCCAAAACAACACGACAACTACCACGACAAAAAAAACAACTAGTCAAAGCAGTAACAAAAATTCAGATCCTGACTATGATCCTGAACGTGATGCCAGTCATCAATATGCTACAGAAGATAATCCGATAACAGTCCAGCAGAGTGATGGAGAATACACATATTATGGACCGGGACACTATGATTACTATGGTGGAGGAAATCATATGTCTGGAGAATACTATAAATACAGAAATACCTACGGTTAATAAAGTTTTCTAAAAAATTATCGTATGAAACGTGTTTGAGATGATTCCCTCAGGAGTTTCATCTCTTTTATTTAATTTCCTGCAAATATTTTTAAAAACTTATTTTTGCTCATTATTCTAATAATTAATTCAGATATCAGTAATGTCAGAATCATTTCCATTAATATCTGTATTAAAGTCCATTCCTGCATATTAAATATATGAAGCTTATTTAACAGATTTATGACCAGTACATTTATTAGATAGATTCCATAACTATTTTTACTGATTTTTGTAACAAAGTCATTGATTTGTGGTTTTAATCTACTTAAATCAGTGTTCTTTATCAGGACAAATAATCCTATTCCTTGCAGACATGCTCCTGGTGTAATATCTCCCAGCTTTATAAAGAACAATGACTGGTCATTTGTTAATAAGGATAATCCTATTGTTCCAATTATCGTAAATAGGGAACCTGTTACAAATAGGATTAGGCCAAATGATTTATTTTCCAATAGACTGCTGTCTTTTAGTGTAAGATAATATCCCAATATGAAGTATCCTATTGCTCCGGTAAAGAATCTTAAATAGTTCATCAGTAGGAATTTAGCGCCAAAAAACTCAACAAGGCTAAGAATTGCCCAGATAATTAGTGTGTATTCAACTTCTTTTATTGGAGCGTTTTCTATCCATCTGCTGAGCATTGGAGATATTAAGTATAATCCAATAAGCATATAAACATACCAGAATTGAACTGATATTCCCATCGGATCAATGAATCCGTTTATAATAAATCCAATTAAATCAAAAATTGTCCATCCTAGACCTAAATCTCCCTTTACGACTACTTTGATTATAGAGTATATTATTAACCAAAAAATGAAGGGCAATATTATTCTTTTTATACGTTTTGGAACAACTTCTATTGGTTGTTGTTTTCTAAGAAGCAAATAACCTGAAATCATTATAAAGAGCACTATTGCAAAGCGGAATGTAGAAGCAGTGATTACTCCCTGATACCATCCAGATGTGAATATTAAATCCGAATTGAGCAGAATTGAAGAAGTATGAATTCCTATTACTCCAATTATTGCAAGAAATTTCAGCCAATCTATCCATAAAATCCTTTCTTTTGACATCAATATTAGTTTTTTCCATTTATTATTTATATACAGGGTTTTTCACTAAAGAGGATGTAGAGAATCTGCAAATAAAATGACTATTATAGTTTATTATTAAATATAAAGTATTGTGTTATTAGAATTAACAGTTCAGACACTTGCTAAACATATTATGATAATTATAGTAAAAAACATACTTTGTCTATGTTTTATATGAAAACTATTAATATAACTTAAAAATAAATATTAAAAGTATATTTCATAAATTGATATAAAAAAAGAGTAATAAATAACTTATATAAAAAACAAACAATACAATAAGGAAAAACAATAGTAAACGTGATATATGTGTATATTTTAGAAGAGGCATTACCACTGGAATGGAATATATTATGGACAATAATTGTAATACCAATAATAATTTTTTCCATAAGAAATTATAAAGATTTTAAAACTGAAAATGAAAATGTTATTTCGGCAATGATAATATCATTTATTGGAATGGTATTTTTAACAATTGTAAGTGTCAAATACGGTAATCCTGTAATAAATGGTAATGGTATTCCAACAGTAATTTTAGGCTTTAATGCTAGTGTTTTCATCACAATCCCTGTCCTGATTTTTATTAAGATATTTTCAGGTGTAGGTGGATTTTTAAGTATTGGAACAAATCTCTTTGCAATTGCTGTATGTGGACCATTTGTTGGATATCATTTCTTCAAAGTAATGGAAAAAAGATTTCCACAGTTACATCCAATAAATATTGCATTAACTATCATAATAACAGAGGTTGTTTCTGCAGTAGCTTCATGTTTGCAGTTAGCACTCGCTTATCACTATCCAACATTCATTGAGTGCTTTATCTATAATATTAATTTATACCTGATAAATTATAGTCTGGACTTCATATTGTTATCAGTTATAGAAATTGCCGTTTCAATAGTATTTTTCAAGTTCATACCACAGATTAAAAATAACGAAGAAGTTGAAGACAATAATAAAAAAGAAGCAAAGGATTAACCTACATTCAACTTCTATTTTTACTTTTTTTAAGAAATAATTATTTACGCATAAAAATTCATAATATGAAAGAAATAATATTATTGTCCTTTAAATCAGACCATGTATCATTCGAAGAGCATCAAGCAATCCATGACTGTATTCAATACATCCAAACGCCGTTCTCATATCCTCTTTTTCAAGATAATATTTTGAGTCGTTCATGTAATCTACTGCACGATCATAGACTTCCTTCTGTTCATCAACAAAGGTTATGTTTTCTACTTCTTTAAGGTTTCTTTCCAGTTTTTTTATGTCTATCGTAATTTTTTCCTTACTTTCCAAATCTTTTTCCAACATACTTGCAAATCCTGATTTATTTGAATAATTAATTATAAAAAAAAGGGTGTGGAGATGAATTTAATATTTGAAGTTGTATGATTCTTCAACCTGGAACATGTTCCTGAATTCTGCTGTTGCATCATCCACATAAAACATTCCCATTTTCCAGCCATTTTCTTCATATACCGTTTTTAAATCAGGAAGTATTGCAAATGCTTTTTCCACTACTTCCGGGTTGTCATCAAATATTGCTACCCCGTAGTATCTTAGAATGTCTTCTCCACGGCTTGCAACTATTTCTATTTTTGGATTCTTCTGCATTTGTTTATATACTTCCTTGAATGTTCCCACTCCAAAGTATATTTTATCATCATGTATAAAATGAAGTCCCAATGGTCTGCATTTTGGTTGATCATCATCTACTGTTGCCAAAAAGAACATTCCGGCATCTGCTAAATATTTATCTACTTTTTCTATATCTGACATAATTTTTCCTCCTTAATGTTATCTTCTATATCTTTTTCTATTTCTTATTTTTCTAATTACACCATATATTACTAGTAACACCAGTGCTATTATTATAAACGGTAATGAATCAATGAGTATTGAATGATTTACCTTAATAAACCTGTAGTTTGAGGCAAAATCCATTTTACTGGATTCTGTATGATTTTCCGTGATTCTTGCAAAGTTATACATTAAATCCGTGTAGGATAGGAATGCACCTTTGTATTGAATATAGTCTGGTGCTTTCCGGTTTTCATCCATATATGATTTTATCATGCCTGCTATTTCCATGTATTCATATACCGAGTATGAGTCTGATGCAAGTATTGATGTTGTTAATGGGTTGTCTGGCTGTTCAAAGCTTTGTGGTTGTGATAAACTGTTACCATTTAGATATGAGCTTGCCATGTATAGTACCTGTGGTGCAGAATATGAATCATATGTTCCCTGATATGCTGTATCATTGCTATTTACCACTTGTTGACTGGCTGATGCCATTACTGATGGATGGATGTTGTGTGTTACTACCAGTCCTTCGTCATAGTAGCTATTTGTATTTGGGTTGTTTACCTTGTTAACGATTTCCTGTGCTATGTATCTGTTTATATCATCACGACTTGATGTGTATATGCTTCCGGCATCTGTGTATTTTGTTAACGGTTGTATATAATCTATTCCGGATTCTTTTAAGAACTGGCCAGGTGTTGTTATACCTGCAAAATATGCGCTTGAGTAGTTATCATCCCATGCTCTTCTTAGGTAGTTTCTGTTATCTAAATCCAGGTTTGCAACATTTACGAATATGATTTGTTTGTTTATGTTCTGCATTGACTTTGCAAGAACTAGAAAGTTTCCTGCATCATTTGCAGCCAGTGTGACACTGATATCGGCATCACTTTCTATTGCTCTTGTTCCTTCTCCAGGACTTGGTGCCTGACTGTCTATTGTTACTGTTATTGAACCGTCACTTATTTCTTCGATGTAGTCTTTGATTGATTGTAGAACTTCCAAGTCATTGTTCTGTGTTCCTATATGGTCTGATGTTAAGAACAGGCTTGTTGCACTAGATGTTTGTATAAACGAGAAAACTAGTAAAAAACATAGCATTAATATTATTATTTGTTTTTTCATAGCTTTTTCCTATATATTTTTTGTTAAGAATATATTGGCTGTTATATGATAATATTTTTTCTATGAATGTATAGGTTTATTCTTTTTTCTTAATTAAAATATTATTTGCAATGCTGCAATTTTTCTTTTAAAAATAGTGTTTTCAATATTATTTATGGGAAAATAGTAAAGTTTTCTATATATTGTATATCTAGAAATTCCCTAACTATTTTCCTTTAAAATTTTGGAGTTTTTTAGTATTTTTTTTCTAAAATAACTTTTAGAGAGGTATAATACATTAATACAGATTAATAATTAATTCGTAATTTATTGAGTTAATTATACTTTATCTCATTGTATTTTACCATTTTAATTATCTAATATGTTTATTTATTTTGTGAGTAATAACCCACATTTATTAATATAGATGAACTTTTATATAACTTTTGTTTTACACAAATTGTATATCCTTTAAAATATATATCAACAGTTTAATGAATTTTCATATTTTAAAAACAGGAAATGTTGTTTCTTCAATGTACTTTTCCATATCATCATCATAGGCTTTTGCCATTGTAAGGACTAACTTGTACATTTCATGTAATTCTTTAGTATTATATTTGTAGTTTCCATGTACCAGAACAGAAATGTTTCTTTTCTGGAACAACATCTGATAATTATCTTTATGAAGCATATAATGTATTCCCACATCACTGTTTAACTTATATAGTAAAAAGAAGACAGTAGTTAATGGCATATTATATTTAGGATACTTGTAATCCAACCTGTTAATTATATTATTAAGAGCATATTCCTCTATGTCCATTTTTTTCAAATCATTAATATGAACATCACTTTTACGAATATTGTACTTTTCAAATAATTCCACTTCAGATATTAACTCAAGCGTACGATATAATCTTATAATAGCATCATTATACTTTTTCTCTTCTATGCGACGTTTTGAATTGCTTATTAAATCAGCAATTTTATATGAATGGAACAATTCATAATCGTTATCAGTTAAACGCTCCATTGCTTTTTTATTATTTGGTAATATGCTGAGATTAGAAAAGAAAGTTATTAAATCATCAAATTGATAATCATCATATTCGAATGAATCCCATTTATGATAAATGTCAATTAACTTAGAAAAAACACTTGCCAATTGATCTGTTGATGAATAATTTTCCTCCAAGATTTCTTTTGCCATTTCATAATCATAATTATTGAAAGATTTTTTTACAAAATACAAACTGCTGTTTACTGAAACATCCTTTTCAACCACGTCAAAGGTTGTAAACTGGGAAGTATCTTCAATCTGTAATTTTTCCTGTATCTTCAATCCATACATTCTCGCAATTATCATCGTAACTGCTGTCAATTTAGAAGATCCGCAAGTATAGTTTATAATTATTTCAGAATCGGGAAATTCATTGAGTTTATACTTGAATCTATCAAAGATATAATCCGTATCATCCAAATCCTTCAGAATTAAAACATTCAAATCCAATTCGCTAGAAAAGTTTTTTTGATAACAATCCTTTACACTTTTCAAGTGTTCAAGAATTTTATCACTGCCTATTAAGACAAGAGTATCTGCATTTTGTCTGTTAACTGCATTACAGACATTTTTGATGGATGTTTTAACATCCCATTGCAGATTGTCAGCTAATACGAATAATACTTTTAACATTGAATTTCCTCCTCCCCATCTGTAGTGAGAAGATGATTCTTTAATTAAAATAGATTTTTTTCCTTTTTTAATCTAATAATTTATAATTATTGTTCATTATAGATTTTATGACTATTCTTAATAGTTATATCTAAAATATACTATATAAAAGTATCATTTAAAAAAATAGGAATAAATAACAAATTCCATATTTTAATAAGATGAATTTAAGTTTAAAATACTCTAATACGATTAAATAATTATTAAAATATAAAAATAACTGCAATAAGAAATTTAAAAAAAATATAAATAATTAGAAAAAAATAAAGAAACATAGGCTAAGAATGAAAAATTTTAACCTATTTGAATATTAAATTAATCTGCTTATGAGGACGTGTCCTGAGATATTTGACTCTAGGAATACCTATGACAAATGCAGCAAACATATGCTTATTACTATCAATTTCCGGGAAGAATTCCATGAGCTTCTCATGATCTGTTTCTTCAGCCATGTTAATAAATAATGAATAGAAACCTCCAAGACCAAGTGTGTAAGCCATTAATTCAAGTCTGGTCATGGCAATAACGGCATCCGTTTGATTTTCAGAAAATGCCAATAGAAGCTGATGTCCCTCCCAGAGTAACGGATGTCTTTTAGGATTTCTGTTTTCGTCACGCAAATAATTTCCAAAATGTTTAATTCTGAAGAATTCCTCTTCTTTAACACTGATAATATCATAAACAAGTTGCATGAAATCATCTAAATTATCATCAATGACAACAAATTCAACATCCTGAATGTTTTGCCTGTTAGGACTGTAATATGCTGCCTGCATAAGTTTCAGAAATGTTTCCTTAGGAATCTTCTCATCCTTAAACCATCTTACTGTTCGACGCTGTTTGTAAAACTGCAACATGTCCTCATAGGATACTGGTATATCTGACATGTCATAGCTTTCTATTCTATCCTCCTGACCCTCATATGCCAAGAGTTCTATCGCATTTGTTGGACATAACGTACTGCATTGTCCACAGTCAAAGCAGTTATTTTCCAGTTCAACGGCCACAGCATCTACTTCTAAGTTGTCTCTGACACAGACTTCTTTGCAAAGTCCACATCCAACACATTTCTCTTCATCAATTTTCAAATGTTTCATTAAAATCACCTACAATAAATCATCCAGAGTATTTTCCTTATTAATCTCAATTATTCTATGGTTGTTCACTTTATAAGGCACATTAAACAGGAACATGAGATTTTTCTGAAGCTTTAATTTATTAATTCTGTGGAAATTACTGATTATTTTACGTTCATCATCTTTTGCTTCATCAATATTCTTTTTTAACTCAAGCAACTGAGAAAATTCATTTACTGATTTAATTTCACTAAGAGGATTGTAAAAACCTTTATATGATACCAGAAGAGGATATTTCTTATCATAGACTGTTTCATGAACTTCTATTGAAATATTCCAAAAATCATTGATATAAACTAGCTTTTCATATGCTTCCAAATATTTATCTATCTTTTCATATCGTGAATCAACAATATCCCTATTTAATCTTGTCGTATTCATGATTTCAATGTTTAAATCATCAAAAACAAATTTATACTTATTATTTTCAGATAAGTTAAAAACCAATGAGATTATTTCATGTAAGTTCTTAAAGGTTATGTCTCCTGGTATTATTAATTGTCTCTGAGTAAGAGGTGTTACCTCATCTAATGTCATGGTAATTTCAAAGCCGTTCATTTCTATATCCCCATTACATATAAAGATATATAAGATGTTGTTATAAATTTTTCTAAAAAAATAATAAAGATTGAAAAGAAGGAGGTTAATTAGAATACAAATTTCTGTTGTTTTTTATGATTGTAGTTTATAGGAAGAGAATTATGTGTTACTTTTCTTAATTCTTCAAGTAATTTTTCATCATCCACATCTTCAAGAACAATTTCCTGCCATTGTGCTTCAAGATCTTTAATTTCTATAAGTAAATCTATTCCTTTCTGTGTTAATGTGACATCATATGGAAGGTTTTCACAGTCTGTGTTTACTTCTACCAGTCCTTTATTTTCTAGTTTCTGATATTTTTTGATGTATAACTTTTTATGTAATTCAAATAAGTTATCCATTTTTTCAGGTGTTTCGAGTAACTTTTTGTATTGTTCTATTCTTACTTTTTTATGATGAGGTTTTGAGTGTTTGTTTACATCTTTAAGTAGTTTTATTTGACTTGTATGTAAGTGTGTACTGATGTTTTCCTTAATATATGTGTATTTTGAATCATCTATTAATGATATCATCTGATAAATGTTCATGTTGTCTATTACTTTTTTATGTGGATGTGCATTTTCTGCCATATCTTTCACCTATTATTACTTTTTAATATTCAATATTTTATTATTAATAATATTTATATTATATATTATTAAATTTTATTGAAATTTTTAAATTAATAATGGATGTCTTTCTAATTTATTGTTTAATGATATTTTGATATATGATTCAAGATCATCATAACTATCTGTCCAGTCGAAGTATGATGCATATCCGGAGTATAAGTTATTCATTAGCTTTTTTGGAATGATTTTAGGATTAATATCCTTTTTTAAATAATCATCATTTGTTGGTAAACATAATCCCATTACACATGCATCTTCATGTAATCCAAAGTCAATTTCCCAATCTACGTTTTTACTTTTATATGTTTCGTTTCCAACAAGTACTATGAATATATCATTCTTTGATGAATTTTTCTTTAATTCTTCCACGTATTTACTGAAATTATGACATAATTCGTAGTTATGTGGTGAAGAACTTGTTCTGAAATGATTTCCTATTATATTACTTAATTTATCTCTAAAATATTTGTCAACATGATAATAACTGATAAATAAGTTGAATTTTGATCTATCCATGTTAATCCTCTTTTTTAGTTTTATTTTGGTATATTAATGTGTATTCTAATTTTAATGTGTCATCTTCTAGCACAGGATCAATTTTAAAGATGTCACCCCTTGTTATGGAGTATTCTTTACTGATATCGGCAGGTAATGTTAAGTCTATGGATTTAGTTCCTTGTCTTTGCCTTGCTTTTACTGTGTAGTTTTTCATGAAATTATTTATATCCTTCCTTATATTTAAAGTTATGTACATAAATCACATAATGTATTATGTGTATAAAATGTAATTTATGTTTTTTATGTACATAATGTACATAAAATTTATAATAAAAAATAAGAAAACAGAAGAACAAAAATAATAACAACAAAAAAAAGAGGAATAAAAATGTTATTTGTAGAATATCCAAGATGTTCAACCTGTAAAAAAGCTAAAAAATGGCTAAATGAACATAACATAGAATATGAAGACAGGGACATAGTTAAAGACAATCCACAAAAAGAAGAACTGAAAGAATGGTATGAAAAATCAGAAATGCCACTGAAAAGATTCTTCAACACCAGTGGAAAAGTATACAGAGAACTAAAACTAAAAGACAAACTGGCAGACATGACAGAAGATGAACAACTGGAACTGCTCTCAACAGATGGAATGCTAGTAAAAAGACCAATAATTGTAACAGAAAACACTGTACTAACCGGATTTAAAGAAAAAGAATGGGAAGAAACATTATTATAAGAAAAAAAAGTCATCATTAAACAACGACAACAAATACTAAAACACAATACTGATTAAGCCCAGAATCAAATCCAAGTTAAGAGTCAAACGTTATAAAAAGAGTAATCATCCGGAAGAATGAATATTATAGTGTAAAACAATACACTACCCTATCTTCTTCCAGAAAAGCACCAAATAAAAAAAATTAGTTTTAATTAAGGAAATTGAAGACTTCTTTCACACCAAACATATCACGGAACTCTGCAGTAGCCTTATCCACATGGAATATAACAGCAGTATCCTCCGAATCATCACCATAAAGTTTTTCAAGCATTGGCATTACTTCGAAAGCCTTCTTAAGTAGAGCTTTATCCTCATCAGCATCAAAAATTACCCTACCATAATAACGTAAAAATTCATTACCGGCCTGTCCGACAAATTCCACATTAGTATTCTTAATCATCTGAGCGTTAACATCCTTGGACTCACCAGTTAAAAAGTAAATCTGATCATCAACAAACATCCTAAAACCAATAGGACGATTCTTAGGTTTTTCCCCTTTAACGGTTGCTAAAAATAGTACACCAGCTTTCTGCATAAAATCAAAAACTTTTTCTCTATCTGACATAAAAATCATCACCTATACTAATATTATAACATAGATTTCTTTCAGGTAATATTTATTATTTGGCCTGAAGAACATCCCAACATGAAATAGTACCATCCGAATATATTATTCATATATAAATTACAATTTAAAATATGACAGCAATATTAAATTATTTGTTTTTTTCAAAATGATTTACAGAAAGTAGTATATTTTATTAATTTACTCAAGCAATTACATTTATTAACCATTTAAATTATAACATATTATAAGAACTATAAGGGGATACGAAGATGCAACAATGTTTACAATGTGGACAATATAATGAAGATTTTGAAGACCACTGCGTATATTGTGGAGAACCAATGTACATCCAGATAGACCACCAGACAGAATATAAGATGGATGATTTATACGCTAAAAGCATTGCAAGGGAACTGATAGATGATAACACCAACATCTTTGAAGATGACATAGATGAAATAACAAGGGAACTGCTGGAAGAAACACAGGAAAATGAAAAAAACACGTTCATAATAGATGGGGATGAATTTGAATTTGACCTCACAGAAGATGATATCAACGAAAACAAGGATGACGAACTCATAAGAGCAGAACAGGAACTTAAAAATAAAATAAGAAGAAACAAAAAACTCGAAACACAGATGGGTTTGATTATGCGTAACATTGACATTATATTGGATGATGTTGATGGACCACTAGTGATAATGGGAGAGATAACAACTAATGACAAATTAGATAATAAAAGTGTTCAATTATCAGCAATATCCTATGATGAAAATAAGAAGATTATCAGTAAAAATGATACTATAGTAAAAGTGGATCATGGAAACTATGAGAACTTCACCATTAGTCTGGATGTTAATATTGACATAACTGATATTGTAATTATTCTTCCAGAGATGATAAGATATGATGATGATACGACAACGGATGAAATGATTGAAGTAAAACCTAGAGAAAATAAAAAACCCCCTGCAGGAAACAACATCTTCATAGAACAACTATCAGATATTGAACGTAAAATTGGAATGACGATAAGCAACACCTCAGTTCTTGTAAAATCAGATAACAATATAGAGATAGTTGGTGAAATAAGAATAGAAAATCCTGACAAATACCATGACATAAAAATTGCAGCCACATGCTACGATATGGACAATTCCATAATAGGAACCGAATCAACAAAAATAAACACAAAACTATTCTTAGGATTTGACACATTAAGCATAAAAATAAACAACATCAACGTCAATGAAATACAAAGAATAAGACTATACCCTACCCTCCAATAATTCACCAAATTTTACTTTTTATAAAATTTACTTTCAAAGTTACATAAATATAAATAATAAAAAAAACTAGATAAAATTATATTATTTTGTAGGAGGCAAAATATGTATCAAGTTATATTAGAAAGAGACGACTGTACAATGTGTGGACATTGTGTAGAAATAGACGAAACAAAATTCAATTTTGACGACGATGACAAAGCAATGTTAATAGGTGCAGAAAGAGAAGACAATGTAGATGAAATACAAGTAGAAGAAGTAGACATCTACGAAGAAGCAGAAGACAAGTGTACCGGACAATGCATAGAAGTATATGAAGAAGACTAATCTTCACATATCCTCCCTTTCTTTTAACAAAAACTCATTTTTTTATAGGAAAATATTCATTAATTTCTTAACAACAGGAATTACAGGCCGTAATAACCTAGCATGAAAAGACTTGTCAACCATCCTGATAAGAGAAGGAATATCCAATTGTTGAGGACACTTACTGGTACACAAGCCACAATCAACACACAATGTGGCATCACGGGCACTGCCTGAAAAACCCATAATATTTGCAGCATAGAGCATAAAAGATGCATTCAAGCCAAACATCTTATTTTCCGGAAACAGGAATTTCTCATTATACAACCTAAAAATGTCAGGTATATTAACATTTCTGGGACAAGGCATACAATAATTACAATTAGTACAACTAATCTTATTCAGCTTAACTATAACATTCTTCATGTCAGCAATAAGATCCAACTCCTCATTATTCAAGGGACTGGACAAATGATTGGAAGTGATAGATATATTTTCCTTCAGCATATCCATAGAATTCATACCACTTAAAACACAAGTAATTTCAGGAGTATCATAAACCCAGCTAAGAGCAAGATCAACATTACTGCGTTCAGTACCTGAATTCTCAACCAACTTTTCAACCTCACGTGGCATATTACCAGCCAGCAAACCACCCTTCAAAGGTTCCATAATAATAACACTCATATTCCTGCTGGCAGCCAAATGAATACCTTCAATACCTGCCTGCATATTGCTATCCAAATAATTGTACTGAACAATAGTCATATCCCAATCATACAAATCAAGAATCCTCTCAAAATCATCAAAAGAACCATGAAAAGAAAAACCCATATTGACAATCTGACCTTCTGCCTTCTTATCAGCAATAAAGTCCAGCAACCCCATATCAATCAAATCAGTAACATCAGACACATTAATAATATTATGTAAAAAATAATAATCAATATAGGAAGTTCTAAGATTCTTCAGCTGATAACTAAACATCTCTTCCATATCCTCACGAGACTTAATGATCATACGATTCATCTTAGTAGAAAGAAAAATCTCTTCCCTACAACCAAGCTTCTCTATAATCTCACCGACAGCCTGTTCATTAGAACCTGAACCATTACCATAGAGATAAGCAGTATCAATATAATTTATACCATTACTGATAGCATAATCAAATAACTCGGTAGCAAGATCCATATCAACACCAGTACCACTACCAGCCAATCGCATAGCACCAAAACCAAGCAAGGAAACTTCTTTTCCTGTTCTCTTATCAACTCTAAATTCCATATACACACCTACCATTCAAGAATACCATTACGAGCCTTATAAATAGCAAACTCCATAGGATAATTGTTCTCTAAAATATCATTAATCTTATCCTTAACATCATCATCACAGGATGATTCAAAAATCTCAATCAAAACGTCAAAGTCAACTACCTGATTCTTAATCTGGGACAACAATGAATCCTTCCAAACAAGAGATTCAGAAGTCTTGTCAACTAACCTATAAGTTTCAAGCTCCAGATACAATGACTGCAAAAGATTTGAAGAAACCTCAGTCAATAAGGTATCTCCCCTGACACCATAATCCTCAAGATTAACTATCAAATCAGTGACACGATAAATGAAAATCTTAAGCTCTTCCAAATCCATTAAAACCCTATTATTCAACAAATCATCAACATAATAATAAAAGTCTATTAAATCCTTAAGATTATCTGCATTATACCTGAATACCAATCTCAAGCAAAAGAGCATGTTCTGAAGATAATGATTAGTTTTATCAGACAATAGTTTGTTTCTGGAAGATTTAATATCGTCAATAAATAATATTTCTAACTTTTTAACTTTCTCCTGCATCATAACCGACCTATAAAAATATATATATAATTAATGGTTAATTAATATGTTTAAACAAAACAAATAATACTAAATAAGCTTAATTTTAATAAAATTAAAGAGAAATTATATAAAAAAGAAAAAACATATAATTATTTGATTAATATTTATTAATCAATGTATTGAAATATACATAATATATATTCATTAAGAAATAGGTTATGAAGTAGAAATTTCCATAATGTTTCTTTCTTCTTAACCTAATATTATAAATACTATTTTTAAAACAATTAGAACAAATTCTAATAAAAATTATTAGAATACTTGAATAATCAATTTGAGTATATACGAATATTTTTTTAGGTAAATCAAAAGTTAATAACATTAATATATTATGAAAGAAGATATAATAATTGTTTGTTATTAACAAACAAAAACAAATAATATAAGTTTATATCATAGGGACATTAATCTTCATGTCATACCAAAAAAGCGGATTTTGGAAATAGATTAATGTTCCCCCTTTTTCAAAAACTATTTTTAATAAAAAATTATTTTAATGAACCTAGAAAAAAATTAACTAATTCTCATTATTAAAAACTATTTATAAAAGAATTAAAAACATTTTATAATTCATGAAAGAAAATAATAAAAGTTTAAAAAATAGAATCAAGAACTCATTACAAAAAACAGAAACAATACATAATAAATTCAACACAAAACAAACACAAAAAAAGCCAAAAAAACACTAGGTAAATGAATAAAAGGCCGGCAACTTTCCGAAATTCCCATAAGCTTACCACCTATAGTACAAAACAGAACGTAGATAGACTTTATTACTGAGATCGAGACGAGATCAGATGTGACCCTA
>CAZUHM010000021.1:0-20962 GCA_964620575.1 uncultured Methanobacteriaceae archaeon
GCGATTCCTCTGTGCCCTAAAGAGGACACAGTATCCTCGCCGTAAAAAAGATGAACAAAACTAGAATTGAATGGATTGATCTGGTTCGTGCAATTGCCATATTCACTGTTTTATATATTCATTCTGTGGATGGAATATTCATTATCTCGTCCGATGCCCTAATGAATTTTACTATGATTTCAAGGATGTTCCAGTTTGCATCTATGTTCATCGGAAGGATAGGTGTTCCGTTTTTCCTGATGATAAGTGGATATCTGCTTTTGGACAGGGCATATGATGATGAGAAAGTCAAAAAGTTCTGGCATAAGAACTGTAAAACACTCATCATTGTAACAATATTATGGGCTGTCGTCTATGCAGCATCGTTACTGTTCATATCAAACAGGTTCACACAGGTAAACATGGTGGAAGCAGGAAATCTTTTCTTCAGTCACATGTGGTATATGCCGATGATTATTGGAATGTATCTTTCATTGCCGTTTGCTTCAAATGCAATACGCAGCTTCGATAAAAGAACAGTATTCCAGGCAACAGTCATATTTACTCTGCTGGCATTCGTTCTGCCGTTCATTTCACTGCTATGTGACATAAACGGTATTCAAAACGTTACTATACAGTATTGTCTAGGATTCAGTGGAGGAATATATGGGGTATACATCATTCTCGGCTATCTGGTTAAAAAGGGAATGTTCAAGGACATATCCTCAAAAATATTATGGATTATTGCCATAATTTCATTTGCAGCATGCTTCCTGTTCCAGTACTACACGTACACAATCGGATATAACTTCCTGCTCTGGTATGATTTTCCTTTCATACTGACAGGTTCCTTTGCATTGTTTGAGCTGGTATCAAGAATGGACAGGGTAATGCTTTATGACCAGGTAAAATTCTTCTCAAAATACTCATTTGCAGTATTTTTAATACATAACCTGTTCAGACTGCCATTACTTCCATATGTTGTAGATTTGCCGTTTACAGATCCGGTCAAAGCATTAATATTATGGGTAATACTGATAATATGCAGTTTCACTGCCGCAGCAATCATCTACAGAATACCTAAAGTAGGAAAGTTCCTGTTATACATGAAATGATACTTTAAATCATTTTCATCTCTTTTTTTATTTCTTTTAAGACACCTATAGCTTCAGGTATTGGAAATAGTGGGTAAATGTGGAATAAGTCCTTGCCTACAATTATTTCAGCATCAACGTTATCTTCAACTAATTTTTCATAATATTCCTTTATGTCAGGATAAAATATTTCGTTTGTACCTGTGATTATTAAGGTTCTGGGAAAATTACGATTGTCACCATAAAGTGGACTTACCCTGTAGTCCGTTGTATCTGATGAGCCTGCCCACCTTTTTCCTATTTCTCTTAGACCTGCATTTCCCAGGATGGGATCGTCCGTATCATCATAATTGTTTTTCATTGAAACGTCAACCCATGGAGAAAATACTATGATGTTATCAGGTAGTTTTGAGTCTATGCTGTTAAGGTACTGGCAAAAGCCAAGAGCTAATCCTGCACCTGCAGAATCACCCATCAATGTCACAGTATCATAGCTGTCCCTTAATTCATTATATTCTTCACAAAGCAGTTCATAACTGTCCCTATAAGTATGTTTCGGTGTTAAAGGATATGCCAGTGCTATGACACGTCTTTTAAGGATTCTGCTTAGAATATAACAGTATGTCCTGTGCTGCATGTTAAGCTGGTTTACATAGGCACCTCCATGCAAATACAGTACAACACCATCTTTGGAATAATTGTCACCATAGGAGATATCCTTTATTTCCTCTGATTCCTTTTCATCCATTTTATTGGTTAAAAATAGTTCAATTTTTTCTTGGGAATTCATATAGTCTGGCTTGCTTTTCTTAAGAATAAGCTCTGCAATTTTTGATAGAAAAGATCTGTTGCTCATATGAATTCACTAAATACTCGTAAGATAAAAAAATTTAAGAAGGGTGGAGAAGTAGTTAAGATAACTATAATGTCTTTTGTCCTCTTGCAATTGCGGTTATACCGGTTTTTGCAGTTTCCTTAATACCATAAGGTCTAAGAAGGTCCATGAGGGCATTGATCTTGTCAGGATTACCCGTAATTTCCAGGGTAATGGTTTTTGGTGTAACGTCTATGATATGTCCTCTGAAAATGTTGATGTACTGAATGATTTCTGACTTGTCCTGTTCTGTTGGTGCATGAATCTTAAGTAGAGCCATCTGTCTTCTGATAGTGTTTGCCGGTTTCATTTCACGAACTTTAATGACTTCAATAAGCTTATTTAACTGCTTAATAATCTGTTCAAGAGTGTTGTTGTCACCATATGTGGTGATTGTTATTCTGGACAATCCTTTTTCCGCTGTTTTTCCCACTGTGATGTTGTCAATGTTGAAGTCTCTTCTTGTGAACAGTCCTGCAACTCTCTGCAATACTCCAGGTTTGTTTTCTACAAGTACGCTTATGGTGTGTTTGTTACGTTTTGCCATTTTAATCATTCCTCTTGTTTATATTCTCCAACAATCTTTGTAATCTTCTCACCAGGCGGTACCATAGGTAAAAGTTCAGCCGGATCAATTACAATATCAATAACTGTTGCCTCTCTTGCCTTAAGTGCATTCTGTATGGTTTCCCTGAGTTCTCCAGGTTTTTCCACTCTTTCTCCACGTACACCATATGATTCTGCAAGTTTCACGAAGTCAGGTGTTGCTGCAAGTTTGGTTTGTGAAATTCTGTTATCATAGTATAATACCTGCCATTGATATACCATTCCAAGATATCTGTTGTTAAGAATACATGTAATTATAGGAAGATCATAATCCTGTATGGTAGCAAGTTCCTGTGAAACCATCTGGAATCCGCCGTCTCCACATATTGCCAGAACGTTTTCATCAGGCAGTGCAACTTGTGCTCCGATAGCTGCAGGAAGACTGTAACCCATCGTACCAAGACCTCCACTGGAAATGAAAGTTCTAGGATTTTTTGTTTTAAAGTAATGTGCCATCCACATCTGGTTTTGACCAACATCAGTGGATACGATTGTTGTAGGAGTGATTGATTCCATAATCTCCTTAATAACTTCCTGAGGTTTTAATAATTCAGTATCAAAGTTCATCTTAGGAACATAGGCTTTTCTTTTTTCCACAACACGTGGCGTCCAGTTTTCAGTATCGTTCTTATATTCTTCAATTAATGTCTGAAGCGTAATTTTAGCATCCCCTACTATAGGAATGTCTATAGGAACGTTCTTTCCAATCTCTGCAGGGTCTATGTCAATGTGTATTTTCACTGCATCAGGTGCAAATTCTGAAACTTTACCTGTAGTTCTGTCAGAGAATCTGCATCCGACTGCTATTAAACAGTCACAGTCAGTAACTGTATGGTTTGTTGATTCAAGACCATGCATACCAAGAAGACCTAGTGAGAGTTCATGGTCTTCAGGTATTGAACCTTTACCCATAAGACTTGTTGCAACGGCAATGTTTGCTAACTTGGCAAATTCAAAGAGTTCCTCTGAAGCATCAGATGATATTACTCCACCACCTGCAAGGATAACTGGTTTTTCACTGTTTTCAATAACTTTAACAGCCTTTTTTATCTGTTTTATGTTGGCTTTTGTTGTAGGTTTGTATCCGTCAAGCTTTAATATTTTTTTCATGTCATATTCGCTTACATCAGCTTCAAGAACGTCTTTAGGAAGGTCAACTACAACAACTCCCTTACGGCCGGTACCTGCTATTTTGTATGCTGCATCTATAAGTTCAGGTAAATCTTCAGATTTTCTTGGCTGGAAATTTGCCTTGCTTATAGGCATGGTTATGCTTATGGTATCCACTTCCTGGAATGCGTCGGTACCGATGATAGGTGTTCCGACCTGTCCTGTGAGAGCTACTACTGGGCTTGAATCCATCTGTGCTGTGGCAATACCTGTTACAAGGTTTGTAGCTCCAGGTCCGCTTGTTGCTATGCATACACCTGTCTTTCCGGATACTCTTGCATATCCATCGGCTGCATGTGCTGCTGCCTGTTCGTGTCTGACAAGTATGTGATTTATGTCAGAATCGTATATTGAATCGTATAATGGTAGTAATACTCCTCCCGGGTATCCAAAAACAGTATCCGTACCATTTTCTTTAAGTTTCTTTAATAGTGCGTCACTTCCATTCATTTTTTCCCCTCATTATTTGTTGTCATTTGTAATTTAATAATCTTGAAAATTTTTTTAAATATTTATTCATTATAAGTTATGTTTTTTAAATCTAATATTTCTTTAGTTATTTTTTCATCATTCATTTTTTTTCTTAGCTTCAAATAAGAACCCACATAAAGTTCATGTCATCTGTAAGCATCTATTTCAAAGAATATCCTGATTTTCATGTTTTAAAGAGAATACTTATGTTATATTATCTTTTTGATAACATTACAAAATATATTTAGTATATTTATGAAAAAAACAGGTATCTGCTATAGTCCCATTAATATGTCCACTAGGCAAATAAGGGTTTCAAACAAAACAAGAAAAATTAGTGAAAGAAGAGGATGTAATTATTAGTTAAAATGGGATTGTTACAATGTTTTATGTCCTCTTGCAATTGCGGTTATACCAGTTTTTGCAGTTTCCTTAATACCATAAGGTCTCAGCAAGTCCATCAATGCATTGATATTGTCCGGTTTTCCACTAATTTCTATTGTAATTGTTTTTGGTGTAACGTCTATGATATGTCCCCTGAAAATGTTGGCATACTGAATGATTTCTGATTTGTCCTGTTCAGTTGGTGCATGAATCTTAAGCAGAGCCAACTGTCTTCTGATAGTGTTCTTAGGTTTCATCTCACGTACTTTGATGACTTCAATAAGCTTATTTAACTGCTTAATGATTTGTTCCAGTGTCTCGTTGTCTCCATATGTGGTGATTGTTATTCTGGACAATCCTTTTTCCGCTGTTTTTCCCACTGTGATGTTGTCAATGTTGAAGTCTCTTCTTGTGAATAGTCCTGCTACTCTCTGCAGTACTCCTGTCTTGTTTTCTACTAGTACACTTATGGTGTGTTTGTTACGTTTATTCATTGTAAATCCTCCACATCACTAAAGTCAGTTTTCATATTATCTAATGTACTTCCAGGTGGAACTATCGGTAACAATTCATTCGCATCAATTCTTATGTCAATAACTGTTGCTTCACGGCTTTTAAGTGCGTTTTGTATGGTTTCCTTGAGTTCTCCGGGTCTTTCTACGACTTCACCTTTTACTCCGTAAGCCTTTGCCAGCTGTACAAAGTCGGGGTTATCATAGAATTTTGTCTGGTATACGTGGTCGTTGAATAGTCTCTGAAGCTGTGCTACCATACCAAGATAGTTGTTGTTAAGTACGCATGTAACTATTGGAAGGTCGTGTTCCTTGATTGTTGCAAGTTCCTGCAGTACCATCTGGAATCCTCCGTCACCTACAATGCTCAGAACATTTTCTTCAGGCTTTGCAAACTGCGCACCTATTGCTGCAGGCAGTCCGAAACCCATTGTTCCCAGCCCTCCACTGGATATGAATGTTCTTGGCTTTCTTGTTTTATAGTAATGTGCCATCCACATCTGGTTTTGTCCCACATCAGTTGTCAGGATGGTGTCTTCTGTCACTGCTTCCATAATCTCTTTTATGCATTGCTGAGGTTTTAATGGAACGTCAGTGTATGATATAACTTCCTCGTTTTCCTGTTTTACCTGTGAAATGTGGTTTGTCCAGTTGCTTCTGTCGGGACTTTCAACCTGGTTGATGAATTCCTCGAGAGTTGCTTTTGCATCTCCTACTATTGGTATGTCTATAGGGATGGTTTTACCAATCTCTGCAGGGTCAACATCAATCTGTATGATTGTTGCGTTTGGTGCAAAATTTTTTCCGTTACTTACGCTGCGATCTGAGAATCTGCATCCTATTGCTATCAGACAGTCACATTCTGTTAATGCAAGGTTTGTTGTCTGAATTCCATGCATTCCTATCATACCTAATCCTAAGGGATGTTCCTCGGATATTGCACCTTTTCCCATTAGGCTGGTACATATAGGGATATGTGTAAGTGTTGCAAATTCCAGAAGTTCCTCTGAAGCATCTGCAAGTATTACTCCTCCTCCCACTAAAATCAATGGTTTCTGTGATTTATTTATTACGTCAATAGCTTTCTTGATTTGTTTAACATTTCCTTTCTTAGTTGGTTTATAACCGCGAATTTCGGTGTTTATGTCAAAGTCTTCTATGTTAATGTCTTCTTCCAGGGCATTTCTAGGTAAATCCACTACTACTGGTCCCGGTCTTCCGGTTGAAGCAATATAGAATGCTTTATCAATGTATTCAACTATTTTATCAGGACTTCGTGGCTGATAGTTATGTTTGCTTATTGGCATGGTGATACCGATGGTATCCACTTCCTGAAACATGTCCGTACCAATAGCCTGTGTAGGCACCTGACCTGTTAATACTACTATAGGGCTTGAATCCATATTTGCTGTTGCAACACCTGTTGTAACGTTTGTAGCTCCAGGACCACTGGTTGCCAAACACACACCCACTCTTCCTGATGCTCTTGAATATCCGTCTGCTGCATGTGCAGCTGCTTGTTCATGTCTAACTAGGATATGTTCAATATCCGATTCGCAAAGTGCATCATAAAACGGTAACAGTACTCCTCCAGGATAACCGAAGATAGTATCTACACCATTTTCTTTGAGCTTATTAATTAACAGTTCACTACCTTTCATTTTATTCACACCATTGAAATTTTATATATGATAGTATATTTATGTGAAAGCTTTAAGTTATATTTTTAGATTATTTTTACTTTTAAAAGTTAATAAAAGTTATTTGCTATTGCATTATTTTATTGACATAAAACTGGGCATTGACATAAATAGAAAATCTGGATTTCACTAGCATATAAGTCTTATAGGGGTATGAATATGAAACTGTAGTAAAATGGAATTCTTTAATCCAATTTGATGAATTCATCACCAAAAGATTACTTGGAGAACAATGTAGTGTACTGATTAAAAAGAATAAATTAACAAAACACCATATCATACTATTTAATAGCTAGGGTGAGATAATGAGTAATAAAACTTCAAAAATTATTTTGTTCACATTAATTTTCCCAATATGATTCAATAGTTCTAATCGTCAGCGTTCATTTTATCATAAAAATAGTAAAGATTCGAAAATAGATGTTTTCAGGGAATTATCCAAAAAAAAATATAATTGGGGGGTTGAATTGTTAGTTTGTTGTGACATTTTCATTATATGATGTGGTATCGTTATCAACAGTGTATTCTAATTTTACGTCATGATTGCTCAGTAAACTGTTAATATAATCTATTTTCAGTTCGTTACTTCCGAGTAAACTGTTAGCAATTTCAGATTTTACTCCATTATTCTGGAGTATACTATTGATAAGATCTAATTTTACTTCATAATTGCCAGGTAAACCTTTAATAACGTCTATTTTTAGTTCATAATTGCCTGGTAAACCTTTAAGAATGTCTGATTTTACTTCATTATTGCCCAGCAAACTATTGATAAATTCGAAAATAGTTTTAGCCATGTCATAAACGATTGTAATATTAAATATTACCTTACCATCAATGTAAAATACTAAATGTCCAGTTATAAGGTTCTGACTTGTTTCATCACTTCTAGACTGATTTGTTGGGCGTTTTTCACTTGAGATAACTTTGTCCTTAACAATTGCCCTGTAACTTTGCACAGATTTAACCTTTTTAACGTTACCTGTGTTACCAGGTTTATTTGAAGGGATAGTTAACGTGATATTCACTTCTTCACCATTAACCGGATTTATCACAGTAACAGTATGTTTTCCTGCAGGTAAATCCAATTTTAACACGACTACTCCTTCATCATCAGTCATTACAGTATATTCAACACCATTTGCAATGATTATCACTTCAGTATCCGGCAGTTCTTCACCATATTCATCAAAGCAGGTTACCTCTATAATATTACGGTAGCTGTCTATTGACACGTATGAATTGTCAGGTATGGTATATGCCTTAAGGCAGACAACATATCCTCTTGCACTAACGTCACTTATTGTGCTTTCTGTTAAAATAAATGAAGTATTTTCCTTGTAATGCTGTCTGGATTTTGATGAAACAGGTACTGTATTGCCTGCATGCATTTCCACTATAAACGTATCATTTTCTTTTAACGCTACCAGTTTATCTAGTTTGATGGTGTCATAGCCAGGATAACTGGAAATTCCGCTTTGTGAATGCACTATCTTGTTATTTACAAGAATATAGAAATGATATTTTACTCCACTGTCATTAAAGTATGTTCCAACAGCTGATATAAGATCGTTTCCTATGCTTGTATAATTATTTGCATATGCCACTTCCACAGAATATGTTTCATATGCTAAATCGGATATTATGTCATACTGATAATTTTTCTCATAGTTATGGTTATTCTCAATAATGAATGCTGTCGGAAAACTATTTGTTGCGAAAGCGGTATCATAATATGACACGTAATAGTATCCTTCATCTGCCCAGTCACTTCCCCAACTGTTTTTAATAATCCATGCACCATCACCGGGTGGTGTGTTTACAAAGTTATATCTGGAGAATGAATCGTTCCATCCTACAAGAGTTACTGTATGATCAGTTCCATAACCAAAAGTTTCATTATAGAAATATGCGGCATTGGTTTTGTCATTGAAACTGGAATCTGAGTTTGAAGCTCCATGAACGCTCACACCAACTGCTCCATATTTTACCAGTGCATCTTTAAATTTCTGATTATCATATATGTTTGCACGTGGTTGCATGATTACCACATTATGGACATGATATTTGCTTCCATTATCAAGAATTGCACTGATTTTTCCTAATTCATCGTAAGAGTTATCCTCGGATGTTGTAACACCTAACCAGCTTAACATGTAGGATGTACCGACACTTCTATAAGAACCTTCAGTATACTCATTTCCGAGCAGGTAATATACCAGGCCGGAATCCTGTATGTTGCTTTCGGATATGTCTAATAATAACTTTTTGTTGGTTGCTTTAAGGTATGCTGATTCTAATGAACCTGTCACACCGAATGTCCAGCAGGAACCCATATTTCCCTGATTTTTAACAGGAGATACAAGACCATAATCTCTCAAATCAAAGTAACTTGCGTTAGCTAGGGATTCATTTAAGAATAGTGGATCATATTCAATCATACTTCCATTTGACTCATATACGTAAATGTATTCAGTGTCATTGAAAACGTTTTTTCCAAGGAATGTGTTGTTTGTTAAGTTGCCTTCAAAGTCAAACATTGAATAAACATTTCCTGCAAAGTATGAGTCTGAAATTTGATAAATTGCATCATAAAGATATGCATCACTGCCTTCAAACGCTTTATTGTCTTCAAATCGTGAGTTTTGAATTATCAGTATCCCATTATCGAAGTATAATGCTCCTCCCTGGTTATAATCCTCATCTTCTGTAGGTACACCATTTTCATTGAATGTTGAATTCATGATTGATAAAGTAGCCTTTGATGTATAAACTGCTCCACCTAAGGTATCTGCATAATTGTTGTTGAATCTTGAATTAACAAGGTACAATTCTCCGCCCAACTGTAAAATTGCTCCACCGAAATCAGATCCACAACCATCAAATTCGGAATTAATCACCATTACCTTACCGTACATTATGCTGGGACCATTCACGTCAACAAATAATGCACCACCATTGTTATCAGAAGTAACGTTGATGAATTTACAGTTTTCAATCACAACCATGTCGGAAATAGATTTAACTCCTATTGCACCTGCTGTTTCTTCAGCATCCAAGTTTATGAAACTACAGTTATTTACCAATAGTGCACTGTTAGAATCATAAATGGCGGTTGCATATTTGGAGTGCATATTATCAAATGTTGTATTAAATATATAACCTGTTGAATCTGAAAGGTATATTGTACCCCATTTCTGTTCACGTGATATGTTAAAAGTTGCATTTGTTATATAGAGAGTGCTTTCTTCTAATACTTGAATTGCAGAACCTGTATCAGCCTTAAGGTTTGTGAAAGTATCAAAACTACTGTTAAAAGTACTTTCAAGGATAATAACAGCATTTGAATTAAAGTTTTCCTTATTTTCAAAATTAACACGTGTCGTTGTCAAATTTGAATGACCTAAAAGAATTGCAGTTTCATTAGTGTTTCTGATATTTAAGTTACTAATCTTAATGTCAGAGTTTAAAACTTTAAACAAATAACCAAAACCGTTCATATCAATAGTATAATTATTACCTTCTATGACAATATCGGTATGGTTGATAAAAATTCCATCAGTTAAAAAATCTTCATCATACCTGGTGTCATAGGTATAGTTACGACTTAAGCTTAGATTACAGTCACTATCTATCAAATCATTACGTAAATCACTTATAGTACCAACATTAGTGTTACTTTCTGAAGTAACTGTTTGTATGTCCTCAGCAGTACTGCTATAATCGGCAGTGTCGGTACCTGCAGTTGTAGAATTGTCTTCAGCAAATACTAGGGATGTTGATAACAAGCATACAATAATTAAACTTATAAATGCGCATACAATCTTCTTGTTTATGTTCTCACCTCCCTTAACTTTTTATATAATTATGTATTTGTTTTTATGAGTATAAACAGTTTAATTGCAAAAAGGTTCAATGATTTTCGTCTGATAATAACAGTTTCATAAGCACAGATTAATAAACTTATAAAATATATTACAGACATAGATTCTATCAGAACTATACTTCAGGGGAGGATTAATTATTTATGTTACAGAAATTTTTTAAGGACATTTTTAACAAGGGAAATCTGAAGGACTACTTTAAAAGAAACAGGATATTCATACTGTTTGCAACGGTTATCCTGATATTATCATTATTATCTGGATTCTACAGTTCATCAACATACACATATCTTGCCGGGAGCATGATGGGACAGGTTTCTACAATAGCACCATTAAACAACAATGTCAGTGACAATATGATGGTTCTGTTTGCCAACAACTTCCTGTCAGATATATACATAGTGGGCATGGGTCTGCTTCTGTCAATACCTTCAATCATCAAAACAGTACTAAACGGAGTTCTCGTAGGATACATATTTTCCACACAGAACTTCATGAAGGCATTTGTATCAATATCATTCCATGGAATATTTGAACTTCTGGCATTAATATTCTCATTAACAGGAGCATTTCTTGTAACAAAGATGGAAATAAGAATTATATCTGCAATTATTTCAAGAAAAAAATTTGATAAAGCATTGTTACGATTAAAAACTCCTGTAAAGGATCTTATATTGTCTTTAGTAATTGTCATAATACTGTTGATTGTTGCAGCATTGGTTGAGGCTACTTTAACTCCATATCTTATTCACATGTTTGGATTTTAAACATTAAAATAGGGGTTATCTAAGAAATAATTATCTAAAAAAAGTTGGAATGAAGGTGAATCTGGTGAACTTCAGAAAGTTCCACCTCCACCACCACCAAATCCTCCACTGCCTGAGCTTCCTATTTCTGAACCGGAACCGGAACTTTCGGTCCATGATAACCTGTTGAATGATGATTCCACATGGTGGAAACCTCCATAAAATACAAATGACACTGCACTTGTATCATTGAAGGAATCATAAGGTATCTGATATGTTTCAAAGTATTTTCTCATATTCTTCGTTGCCTTATCCGCACAACCCAGGGCAGTGGCATAAACAAGGTACTTTCCCCATACCTGCACAGATTCGGGCGGTCTTTCATTTATCAGACTGTAATTCTTTATGTATTTTTCAAAGTTTTTCCATTTCTTATACACTTCTTTTCCTTCAGGTGTCCATCTTCCAGTAACGGTTTTCGGAACGAAGTACATTATGACATACAGTATTAAGAGAATAGGTACTGTAGCACCTAATAATGTTCTGATGTATTCAGAATCTATTACTCTTGTAAAGATTATTATCAGTACAGCTATGTCCATTAACAGGAACATTGTCCTGACTTTTTTAAAGATTCTGGTACCTTTATCGTCGAAATATCTTTCAACATAGGAATCTGACACTTCCTCTTTTGCCTGTTCTGTCCATTTTTTTCTGAATTCTATGAAATTCTTACGGTTTTGTCTGTCACCAATATTTCCTATGGAAATATCACCGTATTCTGCGAATGAAGATAAATATTCAATCACTGTTTTTTCATGTTCCTTCAAAACAGATGTGTCCTTATCCGTCTGTCGGATAATCGTGTTTTCCGTATCAATCAACACTATCTTAAAGTATTTTCTATCTATTAAATCCAGTATTGTCGCATACAATGCATCGTTACCTATGTTGCTGAGTTTTCCCCTGGTTATTGCATATACCTGTACGGGTGATTCGTCAGTTGGAAGATCATACTCATACTTTGCCTTGTAAGATATTCTCGGTTCTCTTCCATACAATCCGTAGACTCCTACAGGTATGAGAAAGAGCAAGCCAATAATTGTCCAGAATATCGTTGACACGTTACCTTCCCATTTTCTTTCTTCACTGTACTCCTGTTGGTCCTGTTCTATTAGCTGTTTTGCATCCATGTCTATTACTTGAGCATAGGTCGTGTTTTTTATGTAAGATTTCGGCATGATTATTCTTTGTTCAAAGGTTTCGTGTGCCACTAACTTTTCCAGTTTTGTTGTTAATGTATCGTCACTTGTCCACTGGCTTGAAACAACCTTGTCCTCAGGATTGTTCCAGTTTTCCGTGTTGTCCTTGCTGCCGGGTATCTTTATGTTTGATTCAAGATTTCTTACTCTTGAATTCCATTCATCTCCCCACGTCATGTACTGTACTTCGGCAATATCGTTATAAACTTTTACACACTTTGTCATCGTGTATTTATAAATGACTTTTACTTTTGCGTCGGTGGTCTTTCTAGTTTTTGCCTCATCCTCGTAGAGCCATACTCTTATGGTAGTTGATCCGTCATTCTTTTCCACGCTCAGTTTGTTATAATATCCGGGTGTTTCTACCGATATGTTTTCTACCGTCTGGTTGGCAGATAGTGGAATTGTTCTGTATGTACCGTTGACAGTACCTTCAATTTCATAAAATATCTCTTCTGTAATGACTGCTGAAGCGTCATCATTGATCGTCAAGTTTTTTACCACTGAGGGAATTTTATAGTCCCCGTTTTTAGCACTTGTTGCAGGCACCAGAAGAAACATTAGCACTATCAGGATAATTATTGTTTTCTGCATATTCATGAAGATTTACCTCCATAACTGTTCTCGGATAATAATATATATCATCATAAGGATTAAATATACTATTCCTATTTTATTGCTTTTTGGAGGGATTATATTCTCTCGGTTTTATATTGTCAACTTATATTTACTAATTTTTCTGTTTTATTTTACATTCATTAAACTTTGTATTACTGTTTGTTGTTTTTCAAGACAAAAAGTAATACATATATCGAATTTCGTAATATTTAAATATGATTTAACACAAACCTAAACTTATGTATTAAGATATTCTAAAATAGTATTACTTTTTAGTCTTTTTCACATCAAAAAGTAATACAACAAAAAAAAAACTTTATCTTAATCAACATATTTGGGAGAAAAATAACTATGGATAACAAGGTAAAATATGCTATAATAGCAGTTGTTGTTATCATCATAGCTATCATTGCAGCCTCCTCAATGTTTGGTAACACAAAGGATGATGATCCAACTCACATTGTAATAACAGTACCAGGACATACAGGAGAACCTGAAACCGGATTCAACCCATTAACGGGATGGGGAAATGGACACTTGAACTTCAATCCATTAGTACAAAGTACATTATTCGGTTCAGATGAAAATGGTAGTTTTGTAAATGACTTGGCAACCGATTATAGCATAAGTGATGATAGGTTAAAATGGACAGTTCATATTAGAGACGATGTTAAATTCACAAACGGTGAAAAATTAACAGCAAAAGATGTAGCATTCACATTCAATGAAGCAAAAGTCAGTGACGGTGAACTAGATCTTACAAACTTAAAAGAAGCAAAAGCTGTTGATGACACAACCGTAGAATTCACACTAGAAAAACCACAATCAACATTTATCTATGATTTAAGATATGTTGGAATTGTTCCTGAAAAAGATTACAACAATGAAACATACGGTTCAAACCCAGTAGGTTCAGGACCATACAAACTTAAACAATGGGACAAAGGACAACAAGCAATATTTGAATACAACGAAGAATATTATGGTAAAGAACCATACTTTAAACAAATCACCATGGTATTCCCTGAAGAAGACAACGTTTTACAATTAGTAAAATCAGGACAAATCGATGTAGCAGAAGCTCCAATTTCAGCATACAATGAAACAGTAGAAGGATACAAATTAGTAGAATTCGAAAGTCCTAGAGCACAAGGATTCTCATTACCATACCTACCAGATACAGGAATAAAAACTGATGGTGGAAATCCAGTAGGAAACAACGTAACTAGTGACCCTGCTATAAGAAAAGCACTAAACATTGGTATAAACCGTCAAGCAATCGTAGACTCTGTATATAAAGGATTTGGTAAAGCAGAATACACCGGAGTAGACTCATTACCATTTGCAAACGAACAAGCAAAAGTAACCGACAACAAACCTGATGAAGCTAAACAAATACTTGAAGAAGCCGGATGGAAAGACACAGACGGTGACGGAATAAGAGAAAAAGATGGAGTAAAAGCTTCATTCGAAGTATATTATCCACCTAACAAACAGGACAGACAATCACTAGCAACAATCATATCAGAACAGGCAAAAGATTTAGGTATTGAAATAGTATTACAATCTGCAGACTGGGATACAATTTACACAAAAATGTACTCACAGGCAGTAGTAATGCAACAGTCATCAGACAACCCATACTCTGCAGTATACCAACAATACTACAGTAAAGATGCAGATGGATACCTCGAATCTGACTACAGAAACCCTAATGCATATAACAACTCCGAAGTAGACGCAATACTTGACCAGGGTATGGCTGCCGGAACTCTTGAAGACGCATATCAATACTGGAGTCAAGCAGCATACACAGGAAGCGGATCAGGATTCGGTCCTAATGCTGATGCACCATGGTTATGGGCAGCAGACAACCACTTCGGTTACTTCGTCAAAGACAATATTAACATGGGAACCATCTCCAAATTAGGTCAAGATTACTACTGTAATATCCTTGACTGGACTCGTGAAGGTTCTTCAAGTTAAACAAATTAAAAAAATTTTTTACTTTTAATTTTTATTTTTTTTTTAATGGGAGGGTTTTATTTTTGAATAATAGAACGAAAAAATTTATTAGAAATAAAGCAATTCATTTTATAGTTTTAATGTTTGCAGTAGCTATTTTTAGTTTTATATTACTTGAATTATCTCCTATTGATCCTGTAAATGCTTATCTTAAACAAGCAATAGTTAGCCCAGAACAGAGACTGATTTTAGAACAGTACTGGGGAGTAAATCAACCATTAACTACAAAAATATGGGGATGGCTGGTCAACTTATTGCAGGGTAATCTAGGTACCTCATTAATATATCGTATACCTGTTGTTGATGTTATAGTTGAAAGATTCATGGCATCTTTCGTTTTAATGGCAATTTCATGGGTATTAAGTGGATTCATAGGATTTGGACTGGGAGTAGTTGCCGGTAAAAATAAAGGTGGCTGGATTGATAAGGCAGTTAAAGTATACTGTTACATTCTGCAGTCAGCACCATCATTCTGGATCGGACTGGTAATACTGATAATATTCTCGGTAGAACTGGGATGGTTCCCGATAGGTATGAGCGTAGCTATAGGAACTTCAACTGCTGATGCAACAATATGGCAATGGCTTGCCAGACTGGTACTGCCAACCCTAACATTAAGTCTGGTCGGAGTTGCACCTATTGCAATGTATACACGTAATGAATTGGTAAATGTCTTATCCTCAGATTATATTCTTTTTGCACGTGCAAGAGGAGAATCAGGATGGCCATTAATAGAAAGACAAGCGTTAAGAAATATTTTATTACCTGCCCTGACTCTTCAATTCCAAAACTTCGCAGAACTATTTGGTGGAGCAGTTCTGGTAGAACAGGTATTTTCTTACCCAGGAATAGGACAAACAGCTGTAGCTGCAGGACTTAAAAGTGACGTTACATTACTGCTGGGAATAGTGCTCGTAAGTGCAGTATTCGTATTTGTTGGAAATACACTGGCAGACATAATGTACTACTTTGTTGATCCAAGAATTAAGGAGAATGAGAACTTTGACAAAAACTGAAGAAAAACAAAAGGGATTCTTAAATCTTAATTTAAGAACGAAAACACTTTTAATCATAGCAATAGCATTTTTAATACTATTTTCAGTATTTGTGAGTAATTATTTAATTGACCATACAGCTGTATTGACAAGTAACTTCTATAACATTAATCAACCACCATCCTTTGAACATTGGTTTGGAACTGACTGGATGGGCAGGGACATGTTTATGCGTACCCTTTTAGGTCTTGGAATAAGTATAGGAGTAGGAGCATTTGCTTCAGTCATAAGTACAATAGTTGCAATAGTATTAGGAGTATTTTCAAGTGTTAACACAATAATAGACGAATTAGTAACGGCAATAATAGACTTGTTCGGATCAATACCTCATATACTTTTAATTATCCTGGTATCTCTAGCATTCGGTGGAGGATATTATGGTGTTGTTATGGCAGTTGGTCTGACTCACTGGACACCACTGGCCAGGGTTTTAAGAGCAGAAATTAAGAAAATAAACACAAGCGAATACATCAAACTCTCTGGTGAATTTGGAAAATCCAAATTATGGATAGCAAAAAAACACATATTTCCATTAATTATTTCTCAAATAATCGTGGGAGTAATACTGATGTTTCCTCACGCTATCATGCACGAAGCAAGTATTTCCTTCTTAGGTTTTGGTTTACCTGCTCATGAACCGGCAATCGGTATAATATTATCAGAATCAATGAAATACTTGAGTATGGGATACTGGTGGTTAGCATTCTATCCGGGATTGGCCTTATTGTTCCTGGTATTGTTATTTGATTTAATAGGAGAAAACGTGCACAAACTATTGGACCCACAAAGTGCACAAGAGTAGGTGTTTAGAATGAGTAAATTATTGGAAGTAGAAAAATTATCAATTTCTTTCTCACAATATTTCAAAGGTCTTGAACAGAGAGAACTGACAGTATTGTCAGATTTAACGATGGATGTTGATGATCATGAAATATTGGCAGTTCTCGGATCAAGTGGTTCCGGTAAAAGCCTGCTTGCACATGCAATTCTAGGCATATTGCCGACAAATGCCAAGGTTTCAGGTAGTATAAGATATAAGGGAAAAGAAATGGATGATGATTTGAAAGAAGAACTTCGTGGCAATGTAATAAGTTTCATTCCACAGTCCGTGAACAATTTAAACCCTCTTATGAAAGTAAAGGATCAGGCTATAGGATACATAAAGGATGAGAAAGACAGGGAAATGATGCTTAAAAAACAGAGAGAAATTTTTAATCAATATAAGCTCTCTGAAGAAGTGGATGAAATGTATCCATTCCAGTTATCTGGTGGTATGGCACGTAAAGTACTGATATCCACAGCAATGCTTAACGATCCGGAGATAATAATTGCTGATGAACCTACTCCTGGTCTTGATGAAGAAGCTGTAGAGGAAACAATCAATAACCTTATTGAACTAAAACAAAAGGGTATTGGTATGATATTAATTACCCATGACATTCATACGGCTATAGAAACCAGTGACAGGATAGCAATACTATATCTTGGTTACGTTATCGAAATAACAGATACTAAAAATTTCACGGGTAACGGTGAAAAGTTAATGCATCCTTATACACGTTCTCTCTACCGAGCTCTTCCCGAAACGGAATTTGAGTTAACTGAGGGACATCAGCCTTCATATTTGCATATTCCAAAGGGATGTCCATATCATGAAAACTGTCCTCATCAGGTTAGGGAATGTCATTATGAACTGCCCGAACTAAGAGAGGTAAACGGAACTACAATCAGGTGTTTTAATCCTTTGGTGGATGGTGAATAAGATGGATGTAATGAAAGCTGAAAATATCAATTTTGGTTATGGTTCTCATCAGATTCTTAAAAATCTGAATTTTGAAATGAACAATGAACAGGTTATCGGATTGTTTGGAGACAGTGGTTCAGGTAAAAGTACCCTATGTAAGGTATTGACAGGATTTATCAAGGAATATACGGGTGAAGTAACTGTTAATGGTCAAAAACATGAAAATGGTTATAATCCTATTCAGTTAATTTATCAGCATCCTGAAAAGGTCATGAATCCTCGTTGGAAAATGAGGGAAGTGCTTGAAGAATCATGGATGCCTGATGATAAGATTCTAAACGAATTCGGTATCAAGAAAGAATGGTTTAAACGATATCCTTCAGAGTTGTCTGGTGGAGAACTGCAACGTTTCAGTATTCTTAGAGCATTAAATCCTAAAACCAGATTCATCATTGCCGATGAAATAAGTACGATGCTTGATGCTGTAACACAGGTACAGATATGGGAAAGTTTATTAACTGTTTCCCGCCAGAATAAGGTTGGCGTACTTGTTGTTAGTCACGATAAAAAGTTAATTAACAGAATTTGTGACGATATGGTGTATTTATCTGATATTACAGATTAAAACACTTTTCTATTTTTTTAAAACTATTTTTCTGTCCAATCTTATGGACTCATTATTTTAATATATTTCATTGTGGATTACAATTAGATATGTGAAGAATGCAGATAACAATACTGTTAATAATAATAAAATAAGTCAATTACATAAAGGAAAGGGGAAAATGGGGATTAAGATTCTAGTATTTTTTCTTTAGCATTTATGGAACTTATCTTGAATAAACCATTTTTAACTACTTTTTCCATATGTACTGTTCCCATTTCATCGTGGGTGTCATCAACTATGATGTATTCTTGACTTAACCAGAATGGAAGTGCACCATAGCTGTCCTTTTGAGTGTGAAGGTATATTTCATTGTATTCTTTTTCTTTGCAGAAGTTTTCTATTTTTCTAAGCATTTTGGTAGCTATCTTTTTGTGTCTGTATTCTTTGTCTACAAATAGTCTGTACAGGCTGGCAGTTTCATTTTTATTGTAGTTTCTGTTTTTAATCAGATAGTTTTTATCATATCCTCTTATTCCTGAACTGCCTATTATCTTATCGTTTTCCTTGTCTATGGTAATGTAAAAATTGTTTCTTTCAGGGTCTATGTAGTATTTGCATAGGTTTTTTATGTCATAATGGTATTCAGGCACATAGTCAAGGCCGTAACTTTCTTTGACCATCTTAAATAGAAATTTTTCCACATCGTATTTTTCCAGATGTTCCTTTTTAAGTTCCATAATTTCAATATTCATTTTTTTCACACTTAATATATTCGGTTTAAAACTACCAAAGGTAATACCTTATTTTTAATAGTTATTACAGTATATTATGTCAAATGTAATATAAATATTTACTATTTGTATTACATAAATGGCTTTTTTCATCAAAAAAGTAATACAACCTAAAAATTATTAAGAATATACAAAAAGTGTATAAAAATAGGTTAAAAAAGTTAAGGTTAAGACATTTCATAATCATTTGTTTCTTTTTGAATTTAAAATTATGAAGTATGACTAAATGAATACATTTAGTCTTTTAATTAATCATAAAGAATCTTTGTAATGTGAACAGTTCCGTAAGGGTCAGATGATTTATATCTTATATTATAATTATTTTTATTTAATCAGAAAGGAAGGGTATCATAACTAGTTTTTAGTTTATGAAGATTAATTCATTGTATTCTTTTTTTTGCAGAAGTTTTAAACTTTTCAAACATTTAGTAGCTATTATGATGTATATACTTGTTTGTCAACAAGTATCTGTATAAGCTAGCTGTTATTGGTGTCCTATGTTCATCTTTTTAATTTTTTATATTTATTCTATCCACATCTACCTGAATTGTCTATATGTTATCAATATCTTTATTTACAACGATATAAAAATGTTTTAGGGGTCATATATAACATTTAAGAGGTTTTAAATATCATATGCTCTTCAGGAACATAGTCTGTATATAATTTAATTTACCATTTGAAATAGGAACTTTTCAACATAATTTCTGTTATTGTTCTTTTTTACTCCATAATTTTGATATTTAAATTCACCATATTACTATATCTTGTTAATAACTATCAAAAGTAATACTATATTTTCAATAGTTATTACTATTTAGTATATCAGAAGTAATATAAATACTTAATTTTTGTATTAAATTTTTATCATATTTTTATAAAATCGTATTACTTATATTAAATCTAAATAGATTATTTGACATATACCATATTATATAAAAAATTTTTTCGTTAATAAAGGACGTGTAAAGATGAAGATTTTAGTAGTAGGTAGCGGTGCACGTGAACACGCAATAGCAAAAGCATTAGATAAAACAGCAGACGTATACACATATATGGGTAGAAAAAATCCAGGACTTGCAAAAATATCTAAAGAATACCAGGTCGGTGACGAATCAGACTTTGGAGCAATAATTAACTTTGCAAAAGACAACAGTGTTGAAATAGCATTTATTGGTCCTGAAGCACCTCTCGAAAAAGGAATTGTTGATGAATTTGCAAAAGAAGGCATTTCATCAGTAGGTCCAACCAAAGAAGCAGCTCAAATAGAAACAAACAAAGCATTCATGAGAAAGTTATTTGAAGACTATGATATACCTGGTTCAATAAAATATGGAACATTTTATGATATGGATGAAGCATTTGCATTTATCGACTCATTTGATGAACCAGTAGTAGTAAAACCTAAAGGATAAACAGGAGTAAAAGGAGTTAAAATTG